>JANOQP010000857.1:0-7852 GCA_031414895.1 Saprospirales bacterium | reverse complement strand
TATAAAACGTTGATAATCAAGGGCCAAGCCGAGTTTTGGGTCGATGTTCACCGACTTTGAACTGATCAAAACATTGCGCTGCCCGTCGGTCGTGAAGTCGGCATCGAGGGCGGCGAGGAGGCTGTATTTTGGGGAAAACTTCATTTTTCGCGCTGCGCCGAGGATGAACTTTGGGCGCGTGATCTCGAGGTTCGACTCCGGGATCTCGTTGCCGGTTTGTTGGAAAACCTGTTTTTCGGTATCGGTCAGCGTAAATTTCCAGGCATTGAAAGTGGTCGTGAGGTCGCGGCCCTGAATGCCGAACATCCAGCCGTTTTTATGGTATTGCGCACCGAGGTCCGCGCCAAATCCCCACGAACTGCCGATCTGCCCGATCACGCGGCGGACGATTTTCGCAGATCCGCCGACGGTCAAGTTTTTGTTGAACGCACGGCGGCCATAGCTCAAAAACATACCATAATCGGCGGCGGAAAACTCGGTCACGTTGTCGTAATTGATGCTCCCATCGGGCCCGATGAGGTTGATCGTGTACGGGATCTGGTCAATGCCGAGGCGGATGAGCGAAAAGCTCAAATACGAGCCTTTTTCCTTGTTCAAACTTTTGCCGAAGGCGAGCCAGTCATATTGGGCGATCCCGGCGAACCATTCGGCGTGCATCGCGCCAATTTGGAACGGCGATTCGATGCGCCCGAGCCCCGCCGGGTTCCAATATGCGGCGGAAATGTCCGAAACTTGCGCCACCTGCGCGTTGGCCATGCCCTGCGCCTGCGCCGAAACGCCGATTGCGAGGAACTCGTTGGAATATTTGACCTGCGAAAAAAGTGCGGTTGCGCAAATCATTGTCAAAATAGGGACAGTCAAGAGTCTTGTCATTGTTGCTACTTTTGTTGCGAAGATAAAACGATTTCGGATTTCAGATTGCGGATTGCGGATTTGGGACCGTCGGCTAAACTTTTCAACCAGTCCCCTGATTTCAAAAACAGTCATTTTAACACAAAATATGAAGCAATTTTTCACGCTCACCGCGCTTTTTGCCGCTTTTTCGCTTTTCGCGCAAAACAAGCCGCAGGCCCTCAACATGGCCCAACTCGGCAATTGGGACGACCCCAACCTGCCCGCGCACAGCTCGATCGGCCTCGTCTATAATTCCGTTTGGGGCTGGGCCGATGCGGCAGGGAAGGAATATGCGGTCCTTGGCAGCATGGGCAAGGTCCATTTTTTTGATGTCTCCAACCCGGCCAACATCCAGCCCTTGTCGGAGTTTTCGGGGACGCAAAACACGGTCTGGCGCGAGTTCAAGTCGTACAAAAACCGGGTTTATGCCGTTTGCGACGGCTGCTCGGAGGGCCTGATGATCTTCAACGTCTCTAACCCGCAAGCGATCACGCGGACGTATTTTTCAAATGCCCTTTTCAACCGTTCGCACACGATCACCTGCGACACGACCAGCGGACGGCTTTATTTGAACGGCACGAACATCGCCGGGGCCGGCATCGCGGTCTTTGACATCAAAACAAACCCCGACCTGCCCGCGCTCCTTTCGCTGACCGACCTCACGCTCGGCTCGAACCTCGGCGGCTATGTCCACGACAGTTATGTGCGCAACGACACGGTTTATGCTTCGCACGGTTACGGCGGCCTCGTCGTTTGGGATTTTAAAAATGCGGCCGCGCCGAAAAACCTCGCCTCGATCAATACGGGCGGCTACAACCACTCGTCATGGCTCACCGACGACGGACAACGGATGGTCTATGCCGAGGAGGTCCCGGCCGGGCAACCTTTGCGGAGCATCAGTTTTGAAAATTTGGCCGCCGGCGAGATTGTCCTGAAAAAATCTTTCAAGTTCCCGCTCAATGCCCCAAACGACGTGGCCAACGTCTATCACAACGTATATATTAAGGACGATCTCTGCTACGTCGCCAGTTATCAGGACGGTTTGCAGGTCTTCGACATCAAGGACCCCGCCGACCCTCGGCAGGTCGCGTGGTTCGACAGTTCGCCGGGCGACACCATTTATAAGTTCACCGCGCCGAGCGGCAACCAAACAGTTTATGCCGGGGCCTGGGGGGCGTACCCGTGGCTGCCGAGCGGCAATATCCTCGTTTCGGATATGCAAAACGGCCTTTTTACCGTCAAAATGCAGCCGACGGTGGACAACGTGAACAAGAAAAAACTGCCCATCAAGATCTATCCAAACCCATTTACGGACATGATCAACATCGATTTTGGCGAAAAAACCATTGTCGAGGGCAACTGGAAATTGTACGATTATTCCGGCAACCTCATCAAAAGCGGTGTTTTTGACGATGCAAACCGCCTTTGCCTGAACGTGCCGGGATTGCTGCCGGGCATTTACGCGCTGCGCGTGAACGCCTCCGACGGGCGGTCGGTGGCGAAAAAAATGGTGCGGCTGTAAAGGCAAAAGTGAAAAGGCAAAAGTTTAGGTCAAAAAGGCAAAAGTGGCGGGAGCGGCACTTTTGCCTTTTGACTTTTTACTTTTGCCCTCAAAAAAAAATCCATGAAAAACATCCTTTTCGCCCTCCTTTTTGCCCCAATCCTCCTTTTTTCCCAAAAAAACGATTGGCAACAGGAGGTCGATTACAAGATCAAGGTGAAGCTCGACGACCAAATGCACACGCTCACCGGCGACTTTGTGATGGGCTACAAAAACAACTCGCCCATCCCACTTTCAGAGATAAAAATGCACCTCTGGGCCAACGCCCACCAGACGCGCAACTCCGCGCTCACCCGGCAGGACGTGCGCACCGGGAAATCCAAACTTTACTTTGCGCCGGACAGTTTGCGGGGCGGCTTTTCGGGCCTCGCGTGGATGGTCGATGGGCAGCCCGTGAAATGTGTTTTTGAAAAAAACAACCCCGATATCGCCACTTTGACGCTCAACAAACCGCTCGAACCGGGCGGGCGGCTGGTCGTGACGACGCCTTTTTTGTTGAAAATACCCGGCTCGTTTTCGAGGCTCGGGCATATCGGGCAGTCGTACCAGATCACGCAATGGTACCCGAAACCGGCGGTTTTTGACGCATCCGGCTGGCACGCGATGCCCTATTTGAACATGGGCGAATTTTACGCGGAGTTCGGGTCGTTTGAAGTGGAGATCACGCTGCCGGAAAATTATGTGGTCGGCGCGACGGGGATCTGCACGACAAAATCCGAATGGGATTTCGTCAAAAAGAACGTCGAGGCGACCCAAAATTTGATAAAAAAAGGGTTCGACAAAAAGGACATCTCCTTCCCTCCGTCGGCGACGGCGACGAAAACGCTGCATTTTTCGGCCAATCGCGTCCCCGATTTTGCCTTTTTTGCCGACAAAAGGTTTCATGTGGTGGCCGATACCGCCGTTTTGGCGGGGGGCAAAAAAGTGCCGACCTGGGCCTATTTCACCAATGACAATGCCCAATATTGGCAAAAAGGCGCGTTTTTCACCAAGCGGGCCGTTGAATTTTATTCCGAAAACGTGGGTGAATATGCGTGGCCGCAATGCGCCGCCGTGCATTCCGCGCTCTCGGCAGGCGGCGGCATGGAATACCCGATGATCACGGTCATCAACTCCGTGCGCAGCGACAAAAGCCTAGACCAAGTGGTTGCCCACGAGGTCGGCCACAACTGGTTCGCGCTCATGCTCGGCTCGAACGAGCGCGACCACGCATGGCTTGATGAGGGGCTGAACAGTTATTACGAGGACCGTTACATGGAAAAATATTACGCCACGGGCAATTTGGACGGCTCGTTGCCGAGGTTTTTGACCGGGAAGAACGGCGAAAAAATGGGGCACCTCACCTGCAACATGATGTCGCGCAACGGCATCGAACAGGCCCCGGAATCGCCGAGCGACGCGTTTTCGGCCATCAATTACGGCATCGCATCCTATGTGAAACCGACGGAGATCACGCGCTGGCTCGAAAAATCGGTCGGCACGGCCAATCTCGACCGGGCGATGCAAGCCTATTTTCGGGAATGGAGGTTCCGGCACCCCCGACCGGAGGATTTTCGGGAGGCCCTGAAAACGGAAAATATCGCCCCGACCGATTGGTATTTTGACCTTTTGGAGACGGTCGAAACGGCGGATTATTCGATCAAAAAAGTCAAAAAATCGGGCGAGGGCCACGAACTGACCCTAAAAAATGCGGGCGAAATTGCCGGGCCGATCACGATTTCGGCGTTTGACAAAAAAGGCGTTTTGATAAAGACCGAGGCCGTCGAAGGTTTCACGGGGACGAAAAAAACGGTCATCGGTTCGCCCGCTGCGCACCGCTATGTCATTGACAATGAACGGGTTACGCTCGATTTCGACCGACGGCACAATGCCCGGCGGACATCGGGCCTGCTGCCCGGGCTGGTGAGCTTTAAAGCCCGCCCGCTCAACTTGATTGAAAATCCGGACGCCCCCTCGCTCGGTATCCTGCCATGGGTCGGCGGGAATGTCCACGACGGTTTCATGGCGGGCGCGGCCATTTATTCAGCGATTTTGCCGGGGCGGAAATTTGAATATTTCCTCGCGCCGGGCTACGGTTTTGCGTCGAAAAACATGGTCGGCGCGGGCGATGTGCGTTATAATTTCCGGTTTAAAAACAGCCCGCTCCGGCGGATAATCGTCGGCGTGAACGGCAAACAGTTCACCGAGGTACGGCGCGAATTCACCGCCGCCAACGACACGACGACCAAATACAACCAGTTTTTCCGGAAAATCTCGCCGTATGTGGAGTTTCATTTCAAGAAAAAACTGGGGTCGTCGGCCAGCCATTTTGTCCGATACCGATATTTGGACATCCGCCAATTTTACGACGCGACGCAGCCCGATGCCTCGAAAAACGTGTCCGAAAATTCCACGACGGGCATCCACGAACTCGGTTTTTTTGTGAGAAACAGGCGCGGTGTCCACCCGTTTTCGGGCAGCTTGAAATTGGAGGCGCAGGACTACAAGGACGTTTTTGACCGCGACCAATCGTATGCAAAAGCGATATTTGAGTGGAAAAACACGATTTCGTATGCCAACAAGCGCGGCGTCCACCTCCGTTTTTGGGGGACGGGCTTTTTGAAAAACACCATTGGCGACCGCAACGTGAGCGGTTTTTCGGGCCCTGGGACCTTTGCACGCGGCTCTGCGACCCTTTTTGACCGTGGCTATTCCGATTATAAATATGACGAATTTTGGCTGGGCCGAAACACCGACGGCGGGTTTTCGGCGCAGCAGGTCAGCCTCGCGGGCGGCGGTTTCCACACGGCAATCGACGGTTCGCAGTCCAATATTATAGGTGTTTCCAATCGCTGGGTGGCATCGGTCTCGCTCGTCGCGGATTCGCCGGTCAACCTGCCGGGGAAGCTCCCGCTGAAACCGTTTTTTGATTTTGGAATTTGGCAGGCACCGAAGTTCAACGACGAAACGCCCATCGAAAAAGCGTGGACATTTGGCGTTTTGCTCGATTTCAAAGTGGCGAGCGTGCATTTCCCGATCGTCAGTTCAGACAATTTGAAGCTCATCGAAAAATCGTCGGTCAAAGATTACCGCAACTATTTGGGGCGGATCACTTGGCAGGTGCGTTTTGGTAGGCCGACCGTGCCGTCGGTTTTGGAGGGGGTTTCGTTTTGATTGTCTGAACTATGATTTTTATGATTTTTATGATTGCTATGACTTGGACTGTCAATCATAGCAATCATAATAATCAAAAAAATCACAGTTCAGACAAAATCATTCGATCAAAAAAGTCGCCTGCACCGTCGCCGTGATCGAGATCAGGCCGATCGAGAGCGAGCCATCGAGCGAGCCGCCGCCGCCCGACGCGTTGGCATCGAGCGCGACGTTTTGGTACATTGCCATATTGTTGGGGTTGTTATAATAAGGAGTGGCATCCTGATAGCCCTCCGAAATTTGGAGGACCTTGCCGGTCTTCGCGCCAAGTTCCTTGGTCAAAAGGTCGGCCTTTTCGCGGGCGGCACGGGCGGCAAGGCGGCGGGCCTCGTCGCGGTGCTCGCGGAGTTTTGTGGAGTTGAGGCGCACCTCGTTGACATAGTTCACGCCCGATTCCATCAGCCCGGTCAGCACGTCGTCGAACTTGTCGGGCTTGGTCATTTTGAACTCCAATTGGCGGGAAATCACATAAAACTTGATGTTTTCGGTCTGTCCGGTCTCTGGGTTGTAATCAAACTCGGGCCGGACGCTGAAGTTGCCGGTCTGGATATCGGCGGCCTTCACGCCATTTTGTTTGAGGAACTTGATGGCGTTTTCCATCCGGGTGTCGCTCATCAACTTGGCATGGCCGAGCTGCGCGTCGCGGGTCTCGATGGCGACGGAGATGCAGATCTCGTCGGGCACGACTTTCACTTGGGCAACGCCCGAAACGGAAACGGAGGGCGGCGCAGGCAGTTGTTGGGCGGCCAATTTTGGGAAGTTTGCGGCCAAAAAAAGGAGGGCGAAAAGGGCGGTTTTCACAACAGACAGGTTTTTCATGATAAATAAATGTTCATTTTGAAAGATCGGCAATCGACCGGACTGCCCTGCGGGAACGTTTTGTTTTTTGGGAAGAAACCGTTCGAGTGATTGATGCCAAAACGGGTCGGGGCGGCAGGGATTGCACGGCTGGTTGTCAAAATTTTAACAACACGGGCGCCTGCCCCCCGAAAGTTTAACAGAGCGGTGACAAACTGCCGTTTCCGTTTTTGGCCAAACATCGTTTTGGAAAAATTGTCGTTCATCCACCATTTTTTAAGCAATTAGGGTAGTTTCAATGTATAAAAAAAAATCGCAACGATATTTTACGAAGAAGGTTTGGTCATCTGAAAGTCTCTTTCTACGTTTGTGCCGCTGATTTATCAACAGAGATATTAACAATGTTCTTAAATCGGTTTTTTTTAAGAAGGGTAACTACGTTTTTAATCCAATCACCCGCTCTCGGTCTTCACATAAACCATACTAAAAAAACTCGTCCAAAATAGAGCGGGCGCAATTTCAACAAAATGGGAAAGGAAAAATTTGTCTACAACATCCACACCTTGACATACGAAAAGGTGGTGATTCCATTCAAAACCAAGCTCAAACAAGCGTTCGGCGTTTTTTCAGGGGTCGTGGTGACCTCGGTGATTTTGCTCGCGCTTTTCTACAAATACTTCCCTTCTCCCCGCGAGAAGGAACTGCTCCGCGAAATCGAGCAAATGGAGTACAAATACGGCAATATCAACGGCCAGTTCGACAAGATGTCGCAGGCACTGACCAATATCCAGGACCGCGATGCGAACGTCCACCGCGCCGTTTTCGGCATGGATCCAATCAACGAGAACGTTTGGAACGGCGGCGTCGGTGGTCACGAAATGGACGCCGAGCGCAACCTTTTCCCCAATTCTTGGGAAACGGTCAGCAAGACCGAAGAACGCGTGGACTTGATGACCCGCCAACTTTCGCTCCAATCAAAATCGCTCGACACGCTCCTCCGCCTTGCAAAAGGAAAAGAGGACATGCTCGCATCGATCCCGAGCATCAAACCGGTGCGGCAGGACCAATTGCAAAAAAGCATGGACGTGCTTTCCGGCTTCGGCTATCGAATCCACCCAGTTTATAAAATCCCAAAAATGCACGAAGGCGTGGACTTCCCCGCCCGCATCGGCACTCCAATTCAGGCCACGGGCGACGGTTCGGTCAAGTCCGCCGGCCCGCACCACGGCTACGGCAATTGCGTCGAGATTGACCACGGCTTCGGCTACGTCACCCGCTATGCGCACATGAGCAAAATGAGCGTCCGCCCCGGCCAAAAAGTGAAAAAAGGCCAGCAGATCGGCACCGTCGGCGACACCGGATTGAGCACCGCGCCACACCTTCACTACGAGGTACACTATAAAGGCA
>JANOQP010000856.1:0-12450 GCA_031414895.1 Saprospirales bacterium | reverse complement strand
CGCAGCGCACCGTTCGAGACTTCGATGAGGTAGAAACCTTGCGGCAGCGGATTTACGTCCAGTTGCTGTTCGGAAATATCGGTCGCATCGAGGATGGTTTGCTCCGAGATCAATTGGCCGGAGATGCTCAACAGCCTGATTGTCAGGGAGTTGGATGCGTCGATGGCGTTGAAACGGAGGTTCACAAAATCAGATGCCGGGTTCGGGAAGAGCGTGAAATCGAGGGCTGCTGCGGCGATGTCGCGGGTTGGTTGTTCGACCAGTTCAGGTGCATCGACCACGTCGTAATCGATTTTGATGATCGATCCTTCGTCTTCTTTTACGAGTGCCGAGCCGGTGCCGCCGGTCAAGTTGAGCGGGAGGCAGAACTGTTTGGTCGGGGTGAAATTCGACCATTTCGTCACGCCGGCCACCACGAAGCGGTTGCGGAGGCGGTATTCGTAGCAGGTGTTCGGCATCAGGTTGTTGAGCGTCTGGCTGAGGGTCGAACCGGCGAGTGTGAGAACGGTCCATGTCGGGTTGCCAACCTTGCGGTAACGGAGCTCGACGTTGGCCGGGACTTGGGTGCTGCAAGTTGATTGCGCCCATTTGATGGTCGCCGACGAGTTGCTATTGACCGTGGCCGAGATGTTCACGGGCGGGTTGAACTGCGGGGTGGTTTGCTGCGTCAGGCAGGTCCAAACGCCCTCACAATCCTCGCTGTCGAACTGCACACAGAAATTGTAGCAGGTGAGCGGGCTCAAACCGGTGATGGTGGCCGTGGTGGTCTGCACGCTTGGCAGGGCCGTCCAGGTCGTTGCGCCACAAACTTGATAGCGCAAATTGTAGCCATCAATGTTCGGCGTGGCCGTCCAGCTGAGGGTGACGGAGCAGGTCGTATTGTTCTCCATGACCAGCCCTTGGATGTTCTGCGGGACCGTCGAAAGCACGACGTTGAGCAAAGTGGTCGTCATGCCGCCGCCATCGATCACGAAGAGCGAATAGGTGCCAGCGGGTACGTTCAACAAATCCTCGGACGAACCGACGATGTTGTTTGCCGCATTGCGCCATGTGAACGTGAAAGGCCCACAACCGCTGACCGTGGTCAAGATCGCGCCGTTCGTGCCGTTCGGGCAAGAAACCGGGAGCACTTGGTCGAGGGTGATGCCCAATGGGCCGCTCTGCGGTTGGCTGATGGTCGCGGTGGCCGTGGCCGTGCAACCGTTGGCATCCTTCGCCGTGATGGTGTAGGTGCCAGCGGCGAGGCCGATGAACTGGCCGCTTGTTTGGAACGCACCGCTGTTCAACTGGTACATGTAGGATGGAGTCCCTCCCGTTGCAACTGCGCCAATCTTGCCATCGGCAAGGCCATTGCAGGTTGCATTGACCGGGGTCGCGATGACCGTGACGGCAGAAGGCTGTTGGACCGTTCCCTGTGCGGTGATGGTGCAACCGCTAGCATCCTTGACCGTGAGGACATAGGTCCCGGCGGCGAGGCTGCCGAAAACATTGCCCGGCTGGAACGCGCCGTTGCCGATCTTGTACTGATAAACGGGTGTGCCGCCAGCTGCGTTGACCGTGAGGGAGCCTGTCGAGCCGCCGAAGCAAAGCACCGGGCTGCCCACCGCTGTCGCGGAAAGTGCGGCAGCAGGTTGCGAGACCGTGGCCGTGGCCGTGCCGGAACATCCGGTCGAGGAGGTCACCGACACCGTGTAGGTGCCGGCCGCGAGGTTGACGAACGACCCGGTCTGGTTCGAGGTGTTTCCGATCACATAAGTATATGGGCCGGTGCTGCCCGTCGCCGAGGCCGTGACCGATCCGGTCGAGGTCCCAAAACAAGCGACCGCGGTCACCTGCGTTGCAACTTGAAGTCCCGAACCGTTCGCGCCGACCGTGGCCGTGGCCGAGGCGGTGCATCCGTTCGCGTCCGTCACGATGATGGAATAGGTCGCCGGGGCGAGGCTGCTGAACGTGTTGCTTGTCTGCGAAGCCCCGCCGTTGAGCGAGTAGGAATAGGCCGCCGTGCCACCCGTTGGGGTCAAAACGATCTGGCCGTTTGCGTTCCCACAAGTGGCATTGGTGACGGTCGAGCTCAATGTCAGCACGTTTGGCTGGGTAACGGAGACCGTCGCCGTCGCTGTGCAACCGTTGGCATCGGTCGCGGTGACCGAATAGCTGCCAGCAGAAAGACCCATCCGGTCTTCCGTCGTCACGCCGCCCGTCCATGCAAAAGTGTATGGGGGATTGCCGGAATTGACGGTCAAATTGATCGCGCCGTTCGCACCGCCGTTGCACGAAACATTGGTCACCACCGTCGAAAGGGTGACGGCAGGTTGTCCAACGATGGTCGTGGAGGTGATGGACGTGCAGCCATTTCCATCGGTGATGATGATGGTGTACTGGCCCAACGGCAATTGGCAAAGTTCGTAAGTGCCGCCCGGTTGGGTCGTTGCGCCCTGTCCGACGGTGTTGCCGCCCGAATTTTGAATGACAATGCCGTAGACCGGTGTGCCGCCCGTCGGGGAGACCGTGATGCAGCCCGTTTGCGCGCCGCATTGGCCGCCGCTGGCGGATGCACCTGCGGAAATCTGCGCGGGCTGGGTGATGGTCACCGTCGTTGTTGCGGTGCAACCGTTGGCAGAAGTGACCGTCACGGTGTAACTGCCCATCGCAAGGCCCGTGAACGAACCCGTTTGGTTGGAAGCATTGCCGAGGGTGTAGGTGTATGGCGTTGTGCCGCCCGTTGCCGAGGCCGAAATCGTGCCGTTCGAGCCGCCGAAGCAAGAGACATTGGTCGAGGTCGCGGTCGCGACGACAGAATTTGTCTGGGCAACGGTGACGGTCAGGGATTTCGTGCAACCGTTCGCGTCGGTGACAATGACGGTATAACTGCCCGCGAGCAAAGCCGTCCGGTCTTCGGAAACAATGCCGCCGCCCCAGTTAAAGGTATAGCCAGCTGTGCCGCCCGAAACGGTCAGGTTGATCGAGCCGTTGGCATTTCCGCAGGTGGCGTCGATATGGGTCTCGGTCAAAACCAACATTGTTGGCTGGCCAATGGTCACCGAAGTGATTGCCGTGCAGCCATTCGCGTCAGTAACTGTATAGGAATGCGTTCCAGCTTGGACGGTAAATGTCCCCGTGCCGGAAATTGCGCCCGTACCGCCCGTTGCCGAAACGGTCACCGTCGAATTTCCACCCATGCACAAAATCGCCGTCGCCGAGGAAGTTGCGGTCAAAAGGGCCGGATTGGCGATGGTCACCGAAGTGGTTGCCGTGCAGCCATTTGCGTCGGTCACGGTGAATGTGTGCGTTCCCGCCGGGCGGGTAAATGTCCCCGTGCCGGAAAGATTGCCCGTGCCGCCCGTTGCCGAAACGGTCACCGTCGAATTTCCACCGTTGCACAAAATCGCGGTCGCGGAGGATGTTGCCACCAATGCCGCCGGATTTGCGATGGTCACCGAAGTGGTTGCCGTGCAGCCATTTGCGTCGGTCACGGTGAATGTGTGCGTTCCCGCCGGGCGGGTAAATGTGCCCGTGCCGGAAAGATTGCCCGTGCCGCCCGTTGCCGAAACGGTCACCGTCGAACTTCCGCCCATGCACAAAATCGCTGTCGCCGAGGACATTGCCGAAAGCACGGTCGGTTGCAAGATGGTCACCTGTCCCGTTTTCGAGCATCCGTTCACATCAAAAACGGTCACCGTATAAATCCCGGCAGCAAGGTTGCCGATCGTGGCGGAGTTGTTCACCCCGTTCGACCAATTGTAAATGTAGCTGTTGCCCGTGCCGCCCGAAGCGGAGGCTGTCGCCGTGCCGTTGGAGCCGCCATTGCAAGTAACGTTCGTCTGCGAAAAAGTGATCGCGATCATGGACGGGGCCGTAATGGTCGCCGTCGCCGTGCCCTGGCATTGGTTGAAATCCGTCACCGTCACCACATAGGTCCCGGGGGCTGCGATGTTCAGGTTCGGGGTGGTTGCCCCGTTCGACCAGAGGTATTGATAGCTTGGCGTGCCGCCCGTCACCGAGGTTTGGACAGAGCCGACCCCGCCGTTGCAGGCCGGGTTGTTGGCCGTCGCCGAAACAAGTGGGCCGGAATTGTTGAAAATGGTCGCCGAGGCCGATTTCGTGCAGCCGTTCATGTCCGTCACCGTCACCGAGTACGTCCCGCTTGCGGGTGAAATGCTCGCGGCCGTCGCGCCATTTGACCACAAATACGAATAAGCGATCGTTCCGCCCGTTGCGGTTGCCGTGATGGTGCCGCTTTGCGAACAAGTTCCGTTCACCGCATTTGCCGAGACCAACAATTGGGTCGGCTGGCTGATGGTCACTTGTGCCGTTTGCGGGCAGCTGTTCGCATCAAAAACCGTCACGGTATAAGTGCCTGCCGTCAGGTTGCCGATGGATGCCGTGTTGCCGCCGTTCGACCAGGCATAGGTATAGCCGCCCGTGCCGCCGCTTGCGGAGACCGTTGCGATGCCCGTCGAGCCGCCGTTGCAAACGATGTTCGTCTGCGTCGTGGTCAATGAAATTGCCGAAGGCGAGGTAATGGTCGCCGTGACCGTGCCCGTGCAACCGTTGGAATCGGTGATGAGGACGGTATAAATGCCCGCGTTTGCTTGGTTGAGGTTCTGCGTCGTTGCGCCGTTCGACCATGCAAAGGACACATAGCCGGGTGTGCCGCCCGTCGGTGTGAGGACGATCGATCCGTTGCTGGCGTTGCACGATGCATTGGTGACGACCGTTGTTCCCGAAATCAAAGCTGGTTGGGTGATGGTCACCGTGTTCGTGGTTGCCGGGCATCCGTTCGCGTCTTCCACCGAGACCGTATATGTGCCAGCGCCGACGGTAAATGTGCCTGTCGTGTTGGTCTCATTGCCCAAAGTAAAGCTGTAAGCGGTCGTTCCGCCCGTCGCCGATGCCTGAATGGTGGTCGTTTGACCAAAACAAGTAAGTGCCGTCGTCAATGCGGATGCCGAGGCTGAAAGCACGGTCGGCTCCTCAATAATGATCGTGGTGGAAGCGGAGCAGCCGTTGAAGTCGGTGACGATGTATTCATAGGTGCCTGCTTCTTCGTCATAATCGCCCGTGCCGGTATAAGGCTCGGTGCCGCCCAATGCCGAGACGGTCACCGTGGAAGTCCCGCCGTTGCACAAAATGGCGGTCGCGGAGGAAGATGCCACGAGCTGGTCCGGCTCGGTGATATAGATATCGAAAGAGGCCGTGCAACCATTTGCATCCATCACGACGGCGAGGTAGTCGGAGAAACCGAGGCCATCAAAATAATTGGTGGTCTGGAAAGAGTAGCCGCCGTCGATGCTGTATTGATAAGGCGCGGTGCCGCCCATCGCGTTGATGGTGGCCGTGCCGTCGTCGTATCCGGCGCAGGTGACGTGGGTCACGTTGGCGGACGCTTCGAGCAGTTCCGGTTCTTCCATTTCAAACGAAAGGGATTCTTCGCAAAGGTTGTTGTCCGTCACATTGACTGTAACTGTTCCAGCACCAACCGTCAGTTCGCAAGTTGGGCAAAGCGGCACCGCAAAAGTGCCGCCCGTCACCAAGTATGAAACCACCGTCGTCCCGCCGTTGCAGGCGATCGGGTCGAAGCTATAAGTGATCATGATCGGGTCTGGCTCATCGATGAAAAGTCCGGTGACCACTTGGCAACCATTGGCATCTTCAACAATCAGGTTGTAGGTCCCCGCTGGCAAATTCACGGTTTGATTGCCGGAATAAGCTGGTGTGCCGCCCGAAACCACGAAGGAAACCTCCGAAGTGCCGCCGTTGCAAAGGATCGGGGTGTTGGAAACTTCCACCGAAAGCTCCGTCGGCTCGGTGACGGTGACGGCCTCGGTGACCGAACAGCCCGCTCCGATATTGGTCGCCACGACCTCATAATCGCCCGCTGTGAGCGAGCCGAAATTGGCCGTGAAAGGCGCGACCAAATCCTGCATTGTCCCAACAAAACCATCTTCGTCATACAGGTCAAAAATGAACCCGCCGCTGATGCCGCCGGTCGCGGAGGCAGAAATGCTGCCGCTGCCCGTGCCGTTGCAGCCGACCGGGGCCGAGGTTGCGGTGACAAAAACATCGGGCTGGATATCCGTTTCCAAAATATTGGCGACCTCATAAGCGGTCCCGCAATCGTTGGCATCATAGATCTCAAAACAGAACATCCCGAAGCCAAGCTCTGTGAAAAGGTAGTTTTCGGTTATCCCGGTGATCAATGCCCCGATTGGGGAATTGGTGTTGCAATTGACCATTTGGACGGAATAAGGCGCGGTCCCGCCGATCGGGATGATCAGCACCTCGCCGCCTTGGCACGAAACATTTGGCTGCTCGCTATCGGAGCTCAAAATGTCCGGGTTGTTGATCTCGATGCCCTCGACCGACGATGTGCAACCGTTTGCGTCCGTCACGCCGAGCGTGAAAAGGCCGCCGGGCACACCAAAAAAGTCGCCTGTTGCCTGCGGGCCGCCCACCAATGGGCAGCACAGGAAAAAGCTGTACGGCAAAGTGCCGCCCATCGCCGAGCCATGGATTTCTCCGTCGTTCGAATCGTTGCAAGTGAGGTCTTCATAGTCGTCAAGGTTGGCGAGCAGCACTGCCGGTTCGCCGAGCGTAACGGAGAATTCGTTCATGCAGCCATTGGCATCGGTGATGATCACTGAATAATCGCCCGCAACGAGACCAGTCCGGTCTTCGTTGGTTGATTGATCTTCCCAAACAAAAGTATAGCCCGGGGTGCCGCCCGATGGGGTCAGGTCGATCGCCCCATTTGCATTGCCATGGCAGAGCGGCTTGGTGAGCGCAAAGGCCGTGTCAATTTCGGTCGGCTCGGTGATTTCAATGCCCATATTGGGGAAATTCGTCGCCGTGCAGCCTTTCGCATCCGTGACGGTCGCGTAATAAATGCCCGCCGTCAGCCCGGTGACGATCGAGGTTGTTTCGCCGATCAAGGGTGTATTTTCCTTTGCCCAAACATAGGTGTACGACGCGGTGCCCCCGCTGGGGAACAGTTCGATCTCGCCATCCGAGCCGCCGTTGCAGGAGACATTTTTAATATCCTTGATGGCACAAACATCGATCGGGTCAGGCTCTGCAATCGTGAAGCTGTACATCGAAAGCGGGCCCGTGCAACCGTTCGCGTCCGTCACCTTGACGGTATAATCGCCCGGTTCGAGGTCGGTGATGGTCAAATTGGCAAAGCCCTCCTCAAATGCGGCCAACCGGAGCCGGAACGTGCCGGCGCCCATTTTGCCGTCGGTCGTGGCCAATTTCACCTTGATGACCGTCCCGCCATCGGGGTCCACCGTGATATATTGACGGATGATCTGTGGCAATTGAAAACCAAAAAGGAACGGCGTGTTCGGGTTGGTCAACAAAAGGTTCGGGCCGCCGTCCACCGAATAGAACAACGGGTCGGCAGCCGAGCCACGCGAATCGACAGTCGAATAGACACCGAGCAAGCGCACCTGCGCAAAACCGGCAGGCACCTCAAATTCGATGGCGACCGTGTCGGTCGTCATGTTGTTGAGGCTGCGCATCCGCCAGCGCATCGGGTTGTCATTGATTTGGTCGATGCGCGATGGGGTCGTTTTGATGAACGATGCCTCGGGGATGAATTCCGCAAACGTCGTCACCGCTTGGCCGAGCTGACAGGTGCCGGTCACCAAATAAGGGTCGCCGATCGGGTCGCCGTTTTCATCGCAAAGCGTCACTTCGTATGGGATCATGCCGTCATCGTTCGTGCCGCCGCAGATGCCGAAATAGATCGAGCCATCATCGCCACCGGGGCAGGTCACATCGGTCTCATCGGGGAAAAGGATGGTGAGCGGCAGGGGCTGCGTCACCGTCGCCGATGCCTCGACCGTGCAGCCGCTGCCATTGGTGATGGTGATGGTGTAATTTCCCGCGAGGAGGCCCGAAAAAGTATGCTCCTCCGCCGGGTCGTCGCCAAAAGTGGTGCCCGATGGACCCGTCAGGTCATAAAAATAGTTAGGGTCAAAACCGGGGCCGAGGATCGTCGCGACCAGTTCGCCATTGGCCCCGCCGAAGCAATCAACGGATTCGGTCATTTCCAAAGTGACCGACCATGCAGCTGGTTCGCCAATAATGTAAGTGCCGGTCGTCTTGCAAAAGTTTGCATCGGTCACGGTGACGATATAAGTGCCGGGTAGCAGGTTTTCGATCAAAGGCGTGATCGCCCCATTGTGCGACCATAAATAGGTGTACGGCTGCGTGCCGCCATCAACCGAAAGGATTTCGATTGAACCATCCGAGCCGCCGAAACATTCGACATCATTATCGTCGAAGGAGGTTATGAGCAATGCTTCCGGCAGCGTGATATTGAAATCAAGCGAGGCCGAGCAGCCATTGTCATCGATCACGACCACCGTGTATTCGCCATTGGTCAGGCCGTCAAAAAATCCGGTATTGTTGAAAACCGGGTTAATCGGCGCTCCTGTGTGAATGGTCCCGGTCAGATAAAAAGCGTACGTCTGGTTGGGGAACGGCGTACCGCCCATGCCCACAAATGTCGCCGAACCATCGGTATCCCCGAAACAGGTCGGGTTGTTCAAAGCAAAATCAGGCGGTGTGAGCTGCGCAAACTCGACGAAAAGCTCGTCCGGGTGCGAGAGCGCGATTTCCAAGATTTGATAGGTGCAATCGTTTTCGTCGGTCACCACGATGTTGTAAAGCCCGGCAGCAAGCCCGGTAAAAACGCCATCATTGTTGGTTGCCGAAACCGGGTTGCTTTCATAATCAGTTCCATTCAGTTCATAGGAATAATCAGGGGTCCCCCCGGTCGTCACGACCACGATATTGCCCGTGGCCGCACCGAAGCAGAGCGGATTGGCCGAACTGGAAATGCTCATTTCAAGCTCGGTTGGCTCGGTGATTGTGTGCGAAACCGGCGTGGAACAGCCGTTCACGTCCTCGACAATTACCGAATAGGAGCCTGCCGGAAGGTTGTAAAAAGGATAAGCTGCGATAGCCCCGGAAAAGGAATCTCCGTTCGGGTCTGGGTCAATCGTAAAAGAGTAGAGGCCTGCGCCGCCCGTTCCGGTCACTTCAAAATAACCGTCCGTGCCGCCGAAGCAGGAAACTTCGGTATTTTCGGTGACCGCCGCCGTGACCAAAGCCGGCTCTTCAACCACAATCCCAGGGACCGTAATGAAACAACCATTATCGTCCGTGACGACCGCGGTATAGGTGCCCGCGCTGAAAATATCGTCAGAAAGGGAGACCGGGCCAGGGGCCGAAGCGGCATTTGGATAGGATTGGTTGACCGGGCCGGTGATATCGATATCATACTCGCCGGTGCCGCCCGCGAGCGTCCCTGAAATCACGCCGTCAGAATCGCCAAAACAGCTGGTCGGGTCGGTATCCACGTTCGATGCGACGATTTGGGCTGGCTGGCCCAGCGTCACGGTCCGGGTCGCTGGTGAAGCTGTGCAATTCTTTGCATCGCTCACCGTAATAATATAGGTTCCCGCTTCAAGGGTCGAAATCGTGGTCGAGCCGGAAGTGAACGAGACCTCGCCATCCCCAATATCATAGGTATAATCGGCCGTCCCGCCGCTCACGACAATGGCAATAGAGCCGTCATCGCCGCCAAAACAGTCAGGGTCGTCGCCCGTTGCGGAGGTGAAAACGAGCTGGGTTGGTTGGCCAACGATATTTGGCAGCGTTTCTGTGCAGCCGTTGTCATCAGTGGCGATGACGGTATAAGTGCCAGCAAGAAGGTCTTCTTGGTCCTCAACAGTAGTGTCGTTGTTCCATGAAAAAATGATCGGGGCTGTCCCGCCGGTTGCGGTCAGGTTGATTTCGCCGTCGCTTCCGCCGAAGCAGGAAACATCCGTGATGGTGCTGGTCAGGGCCAAAAGGTCGGGTTCGGCGACGGTGAATGTTTTGGGCACCATGCAGAAGCTTGCATCCGTGACGGTCACGGTATAATCGCCCGCCGTAAGCCCGGTTTGGTCCTCTACGGAGGTGTCGTTGTCCCATGAAAAGGTATATCCGCCGGTGCCGCCCGATGGGGTGATATTGATTGTCCCGTTCGAGCCGCCGAAGCAGGAAACGTCGCCAACAATGCCCGAAATCATTACCTGACTGGGCTGCGTGATGGTGGTCGAAAGGGTTTTCGTGCAATTGTTCGCATCCGTCACCGTGACAGTATAGGGCCCCGCCGACAACATGGAAATATCCTGCGAGGTCGCACCATTGCTCCATAAATAGCTATATCCCGGAGTTCCGCCCGAAACGGTCAGGTCGATCGCGCCCGTGGGTACGCCAAAACAGGAAAGATTGGTCTGTGTCGAGGAAGTGGCCATTGCCGTTGGCGTGCCCACGTTCACCGGGCCGGCAACGATGGAACAACCGTTCGCATCCGTGATGGTACAGGAATAATTGCCCGACGGCAGGAGGGTAAAGGTCTTTTGATAAGGCGATGTATTGTCCGTCAAAATGACCGCGCCGACCTGAAAAGTATAGCCCGTCAGCCCGGCCGTTCCCCCGGTCACGGAGAAGGTGACCGTGCCGTTGCTCCCGCCAAAACAGGAAACGGGCGTGCTCGATGGCGTGCCGGCCACCATTTGCGTTGGTGTTGCAACTGAAATGGTCGAGGTGACCGAACAACCGTTGCCGTCCGTGATGGTGCAAGTTTTTGACCCTGCGGTCAAACCCGTGAAAGTGGCCGACGTGCCGGTTTGGTCCGGTTTGCCGGGGAGGGCGAAAGTGTAGCTGCCCGTCCCGCCCGAAGCGGAAAAAGAGGCCGTCCCGTTCGACCCGCCGAAGCAGGAAACGGGCATGCTCGATGGCGCCCCGGCCACGACCTGCGTCGCTGGCGTGACGACGATGCCCGTCAAGGTGTTCACGTTGCAACCGTTTGTTTGCACAGAACCGGCATAGGTCCCCGGTGCAAGCCCTGGGAAATTGCCCGAATAGGGCGAGGAATTATCGACGAACATCAATCCGCCCGGCCCGATGCCCGGCCCGCTGGTGATCTTAAAGGTCACCATGTTGATCACCGACATGCTTTGATACGGTGCCACGGGCGCATTGAATGCCTGCGAAATCGTGATTTCCCCATCCGAGCCACCAAAACAGGATGGGCTTTCGGGGGCCGTCACGGGGGTCTGCGCAGATGGCGGGTGCAGGACAACAATATTGCTGACCGTTGAATTGCCGTTCATTGCCGTCACCGTCACGGAGTACGTCCCCGCCCGAAGGGCGGTAAAGGTCCGGATCCCGTCCGTCGGGTTTTCGGTCACCGCAGCCGGGTTGAAAGCGGCTGGCTGATAGGTCGTCCCTGAAATCTGAAAGGTCATCGTGGTCCCGGTATAGCCGGTGGCCGTGACCGTTATCGAGCCGTTCGGTGCATTGTTGCACGGCGAATGGGTCACAGCAGCGGTCACCGAGGGCGGCAAAACGACCGGTGCCGAGGTGCTCAAATCCATCGCTGTGCGCCCGATGTTTTTTTCAAAAACAGCCGTCGCGCAGGTGGCCGAAGCATGGTTTGTAAATGGGGAAAAAGGCGCAGGAGCGTTCCCGTTGCCCGCAAAAGCAGCACAAACGGAAAGCGCGACCATGCCCAAACAGGGAATGATAGCATTCAATCGCATATCTAAAAAGGATTGGTTACGAAGATTGTTGTTTAAAGAACTTCGTGTAAGTGTGTAGGAAAAGAATCGACTACCGGATTAAAGCCAAGGCCGGCGCGGTTGGGATTGCACCGGGAATGTTCGTAAAATTCAAGGATAAATTTGTCGTGATCGGTGGAATGCGGATTAAATCAAGGCCTCCTTTTTTCGTGGTTTCTTCAAAAATCGGTCGTCGCGTGGTCGGTTGGGTTGTCTGAACTATGATTTTTTTGATTCGTTTGATTTTTTTGATGGTCGGATTGGGCCGGGGCCAATCAAAAAAATCACCTGAATCAAAGTTCAGACAAAAAATACATTCATGGAAAAAACGGAAATCGCACATTCCCCGCGCCAACTAAAATAGAGGCTGCGTTGCGTATTTGGCCAAAACTGCCAAAAAGCGAGAGGTGTAAATCGGTTCTCTTCATGCAAAATTCGTTCACGAGACATGGACGGGGATTAAAACAAAAAAAATGCGTCGGGTGATGGGGCGAAGGTAATCAGGCTTTTTGCATTGCCAAATCTTCCATGCTTCCACCAAAAATCAGGCCGAAAATACCATTCGTCGGGTATTTTATGGTTTTTGAAAAAACAATGAAAAAAGGACGGGCGGGAAATTGATCTTGGACTGGATTTACGAAGCCGGGTCGGGCTTGGTTTTTGGGAAACGTCCGGTTTTGAGGCATCATTATCATTGTTGAATGGCCAATATCCCAAAATTTGGCGATACCAAAAACGAAAGGATCTCGTCCTTTTTTGACCTCAAAATATGCTCGACCGCAATTGTTGAAATATTGCCCAAATCAAGCCGAATCACCTTTGGCGGATATCC
>JANOQP010000855.1:0-1756 GCA_031414895.1 Saprospirales bacterium | reverse complement strand
GAAAACTGGCTCCCCCGGTACACCGGCACCGCGCTCGACGAATTTGGCGAGTACATCATTTTGGTCAATTTCGGCAACTACGTCCGGATGTTCGCCGAGATGTACAAAGTTGAAATAAAGGGTATCGACCGCGCCATGCCGAGCGCGACGGCCAACAATATCACGATCATAAACTTCGGCATGGGCAGCCCGAACGCCGGGACGATCATCGACCTTTTGGACGCCGTCCACCCGAAGGCCATCGTTTTTTTGGGGAAATGCGGCGGCCTCAAATCCAACAAGAACAAGGTTGGCGACCTCATTTTGCCCATCGCCGCCATCCGGGGCGAAGGCACATCCAATGACTATTTGCCGCCGGAAGTGCCCGCACTGCCCGCCTTTGCGCTGCAAAAAGCCATCTCCACGACCATCCGAGATTACAACCTCGACTATTGGACCGGCACCGTTTTTACGACCAACAAACGCGTCTGGGAACACCGCGAGGACTTTAAGGAATACCTCCGCGAGATGCGCTGCATCGCCATCGACATGGAAACGGCCACGCTTTTCGTCGCCGCGTTCAAGAACCATATGCCGACGGGCGCAATCTTGCTGGTCAGCGATATGCCGATGACCCCGGAAGGCGTGAAGACCGAGCAGGGCGACAAGCTCGCGACCCAAAACTTCGCCGACACCCACCTCAAGATCGGGATTGATTCTTTGAAACAATTGATCAACAACTCGGCCACGGTGAAGCACCTGCGGTTTTGATTTTAGGGCGTTCAAAATTGAACAAATACCCGCCGGGAAGCCTTCCCCGACCCACGAAATGTCGCCCAAAAAGCACTTCTTTCCACTTGCTCAACGTGGCATTTTTTCCTGAAAAAACAAGCCCGAAAAGTAGAAAAAATTTTCCACACCAAGTTATCCACATCGTGGAAAACTAACCCCCGTGCGTTAAGTTATTGACAATCAGCAACTTGCACGACTTATCCACATTTTGTGGAAAAATGGGCAACAAAAAACGGATCTCATCCGTACCTTCGCCAACGCGAGTTCAAATACCGGATTGAGAGAACTTTCCACCCTAATTCAGACGAACATTATTCAGCTCGCTGTCTGTCCCGCGAACGGTTTCAGGCCTCGTAGGTCACATGAAAAAACACGCTCATTCATCATTGCAGATTGCCGTCGGACAATCGGCCAAGGCTCAATCGCCCAAACCCATTTTTGAAAAGCGCAATTCGCAAAAAGCAATTATTTAAAATCAGCAATAATGTCCACAGTCGCCCTTCATGAGCCGATGCTCGACGAGAACCCCAACCGCTTCGTGCTTTTCCCGATCAGGTACCACGAGATCTGGCGGTATTATAAAACGCATGTCGCCAGTTTTTGGACGGCGGAGGAAATCGACCTCACGCAAGACCTCGTTGATTGGGAAAAAATGAGCGACGGCGAGCGGCATTTTGTGAAGCACGTCCTCGCGTTTTTCGCCGCCTCGGACGGCATCGTGAACGAAAACCTGGTGCTCAATTTTATGCGCGAAGTGACCATCCCGGAGGCGCGCTGCTTTTACGGTTTTCAGGTGGCGATGGAAAACATCCATTCGGAGACGTATTCGCTGCTCATCGATACCTTGATAAAAGAGCCGACTGAAAAGGATTTCCTGTTCAACGCGCTCCAAAACCTCGAATGCGTGGCGAAAAAAGGCAATTGGCCCCTCCGTTGGATCGACGAGGCGCCGACGTTCGCGCACCGGTTGGTGGCTTTCGCGGCG
>JANOQP010000854.1:0-2073 GCA_031414895.1 Saprospirales bacterium | reverse complement strand
CCTCGTCCGGGCTGATGCCGAGCGTGGAGGGCGTGAGCGGCATCGAATATTCGTAATAGTTTTTGGTGTAATCGCTGCCCATCCTGACGAAAAGCTCCAGGTTCCCTTTCTCCCATTCATACATCAAATCACTCTGCTCCGGGTCGATCGTCTCGGCATGGATGAACATTTTCATCCGCGCAAACTGGCGCATATCGAGGTTCAACAATTTATAGATCGCTTTCGAATCGCAAGGCAAAAGTTTGCACACGCTCATCGACAGCGACTGCTCGTTTTGCAGTGCATCTGGGAACGCGCCGACCGAATTCTCGCGCCGGATACCGGGCGGGAGGACGTAATTGAACGGCTGCCGCAAGGTGTTTTCCTCTACATTGACATTGTTCACGTCAAAACCCGTCGCTTTTTGTGCAGCGGGGCTTGGGTCGCCGCAAACACTTTGGACGGCATCCTTCGGAAAAAGCGTCTGCTGATAACGCCGCCATTGGTTGCGGCCCAGCTCGAAGGTCGCAAAACGGAACGTCACCCGCTCGTCAAAATCCTTCGCCACCAAACGGATAAATTGCACTGCGCGGAAGTCGTTGATGCCTCCGACCGTGTGCCGGATGGACGTGTTGTTGAGCGGGATTTTTACGCGGTACCATGTGCGCCCGGCGCGTTCGATGACCTGCGTGATGAGTGGCCCAACTATTGGGTCTCCTTGATGCTTCAACTTGCCATTGTCATTTTCGATCGGCAGTTCGTACGAAAAATAGCTTTCCGTTTCATTGAAAGTATTGTCCTTGTTGATGTCCTCAATGTCTGGATAAGTGGACGATGCCTCGACAAAGGCCGTCCCGGAATTGACTGGCGAGTTGCCCTCCGGGTTGTTGAACCGCCCATATTTTGCCAACAGGTTGTCCGTCGATTTCCAATCGTCGCTCCGGAAATATCGGTAATTGTCGTTCGCTGGGTCGTTATATATGCTGTCATAAACCGCCTGGGTGACCTTCCCAAAAATCTGATCGAGCCACGGCTTGAACTGCTTTTGTTCGAGCGAATCCGGGAGGCCGTCAAGTCCAATGTCCTGCGCTTTGCGGCTGGCCGGGTCGTTGTCAAAAAAATTGACGACTGGCTGGTAAAACGGGACGCGACCCAACATGGTCTGTCGCGTGATCACCGTCGGGTCGGTCGGCGACGGAAGGCCATTTTCATAAAAAACGGTGCCGTCCTTGATGATGTCCTCGCTCATCGTGCCGATCTGGATGAGGAGTTTGCCGTTGTTGGTGACGTTGCCGGGGTCGTCTTGTTTGTCCATGAACGGGTTGAGCATCCAAAATTCGATGAACTCGATGTTCGCCTGCTCAAAATCGTTGGTCGTGATGCCGCGCATGATGCCGGCCCAGCGTTTTTCGGGGTTCGCCAAAAGGCCCGTGATCTGGTCGGCATAGCCCGTCGAAAGGCCCGGATAACCGTCGGGCAGCTCAAAATTGTATGGCCCCCTTTCCTTCGGGTAATAGGTAAAATCGAACGGCCGCAAAAAGGAATTGTCGAGCGGCGTGAGCTGCCGGTTCGGGAAAATTTCCTGCGATTCGATGATCCGCGTGTACGGGTTGGTCGTGTCCTGCGAAGTCCGTGCGCTCGGATCGGCCTGGTACCAAACGGCTTTTGCACGGTTCGCGTTGATGGCGAGGTCGTCTGTCAGCTTCGATTCCGGCCAACGGTTGGTCGTCTGCCAGTCGTTTTGCGGGATCGAGGCGAGCGTCCAAGCGGTATAAGGTGTCCGCAAATCAAAGCCGCTCGATGACCCCTCAAAATCGTCGAGATAGACCACGCCGCCCTTGTCGATGCCCGAGTTGATGGCCTTCGAGTGGCCGGGGTCGAGCAGTGCGCCCTCCGCCTGAAAGGTGATGTTCGACGGTGCTTTTGTGTTGATGCCCGGGATTTTATCGACGGCTTTCGTGAGCCATGGCGCATCTTTCGTCACGTTGAAATCGAGGCCGTACACCTTATTATTTATGGGGTCGTCGCCGATATTGATCTTTTGGGTCAAGGGCCGCTCGAACAGGTTCATCCAAGTCGCGCCGAGGCTCATGT
>JANOQP010000853.1:0-7094 GCA_031414895.1 Saprospirales bacterium | reverse complement strand
AAGGGCCGCCCCTACCATCGGGCCGTTGAATGTAGGGGCGGCCCTTGTGGCCGCCCTTCTTTGGCGATACCGACTTGACTTGACCGATTTCCACATAATGGACGATTCTGAAAGATTGCCAAAACATACAATTTTTAGTGGGAAAACAGGCCAAAATTGACCATCAACTCCGTCAAAACGACTGCGGCGTCTCCGCCGTCAAGACCGTCTGCAACGTCCTCGATGTGGCCATCCCGCGCGACCTCATCGAGGCCAGCCTGCCGCTCGACGAGGTCGGCGCGAGCATCGGCTCGATGCAGCAATTTTTCCACAAGTACGGCTTCGACTCCAAATACCACCTCCTCGACATCCAATCGCTCAACGGCAACGCCGACGAAATCCGCGAGTGGGTGCCCTTCATCACGCCCGTCCACCGCGACGGCGGCCTCCATTTTGTGGTCGTCGACGATATCCGCGACGACAAGTTCTCCGTCCTCGACCCCGCCGACGGACAGGCGCACCGGTGGTCGGTGCAGGAATTTCGGAAAAACGCCTTTTTCTCGCCCTCTCTTTTGGAGCTTGCCGACCTTGAGGACATCCTCCGCGTCCGCGTAAAAGAGGAGCTTGCCCGCTGGCAAATCGCGCTGCCCGCCGAGCCGGTGGCGAAAGAACTGCCCGTCATTTTCAACAAAATGACGTATTTCACCCATATCAACGACCATTTCGGCTTCCGGAACCAGGCCGCCGCCCGCGCTTTTTTGGAAGACCTGCTGCTCCACCAGAACCTCAGCCATATCCCCGAGCATTTCCGCACGCTGACCGTCCGCCGCGAGCAAATCGAGATGAAATCGCCCCTGTTGCTTTCGGTCAAAAAAACGGGCAGCCTCAAATTTGAATCCATCGGCGGGGCGGGCGGCGACGAAAACCTGTACCTGAAGCTCTTCCGCTCGGTGCGCCCGGTGCGCGATATCTGGGGGATTTTCCTGCTCTCGACCATCGTCGCGTCGCTCATCGGCTACCTTTCGGTGTTCATCAACCAGATACTTATCGACCAAATCTTGCCGAGCTACGAGCTGGCGACGCTCCAAATTTTCGCCATCGGCGTGGGCGTGTTCGCGCTCGTGGACCTCTTTTTTTATATCTACAAAAAAATCATCGGCATCCACCTTTCCAACTCGCTCGACCGCTATTTTTTGAGCGTTTTCGACGACAAGCTCAACTCGTTCAGCATCCGCTTCGTCCAAAGTTTCAAGCGCGGCGACCTCACCGAGCGGCTCAGCGACTCGACGCGGCTGAAATCGTTTTTCGTCTCGTTCGTCTCGACGGTCTTCGTGAACGCGCTGACCGCGCTGATGTCGCTCTCGATTTTGTTCTTCCTCAACTGGCAGTTGAGCCTCGTCGTGCTGTCGGTTTTGGGGCTTTTTGTCGGGCTTTTTTACGGGTTCACGCCGCTCATCCGGCGGCTCGAACAGCAACGGTTCACGGTGAAGGCGGCCTATTTTTCCAAGTTCATCGAAAAAATAGACGGCCTCCAGGTCATCCGCTCGCTCGGTCTGGAGGGCATCTCGTCGGGCGAAATCCGCCAGCGCATCAACGAAATGATGCGGATACAGACCCGCGCCAGCTATATCTCGTTGGCAAACACCGCGCTCACGACGCTCATCACGGCGGGCGCGAGCCTGACGATTTTGCTCCTCGCCAGCCGCGAGATGATGCTCGACCACCGCCTCTCGCTCGGCATGATAATCACCTTTTTGGGGCTGTCGTCGCGGATTTTCGGCAGCTTCCAGACGCTTTTGGAGGAAAACCTGCACTTGCAGGAGAACGCCGTCATCCTCCGCCGCTTTTTTGATTTTGATGAAAAAACGGTGGACGGCGGACGGGCCACGGCGGACGGCGGACGGGCCACGGCGGACGGCGGACGGGCCACGGCGGCGGCGAATTTCGGCGGCGCGGGCGGCCTTTCGACGTTCGGGCAGGGCGGTCTTGCAAAAAACGTCGCCGCCGTGCCGAGCCATTCGCTGGTGCGCAACTTCAAGTTCGAAAAGCTCTCGGTGCGCGGCATGAGCTTCGCCTACGTCACCGACCGGCCCATTTTTCAGAACGTCAATTTCGACATCCGGCGCGGCGACCGCATCTGGATACAGGGCGAGAACGGGGCCGGCAAGAGCACTTTTTGCAAGGTCATCAGCCTGCTCTACCCGCCGACGGGCGGCCAGATATTGCTCAACGACCTCGACCACAGCCTTTACGACCCCGCCCGGCTGCGCCAAAAAGTGGTCTTCGTCGGCGCGGAGGACCTCCTTTTCAACGAATCGCTGCTCTACAACATCGCCTTTGGCCGCCCCATCGACATGGAAAAACTGGTGGACTACGCGACGGCCATCCGGTTCTACGATTTCATCAACGAACAGCCGGAGAAGTTCAATTTCACCGTCTTCGAGGGCGGCAAGAACCTCTCGACCGGGCAGCGCAAAAAACTGCTCCTCCTCCGCGCCCTCATGTCCGATGCCGACCTCATAATCCTCGACGAAATATTCAACGGCATGGACCACGAATCGCGGAAGAACACCGAGTTCCTCCTCCAATTTTTGGCCGAAAAAACCTTCCTCCTCATCAGCCACATGCCGATTGAGGGCATCCGTTTTGACAAAAAATACGCACTGAACCATGGCAAAATGGTCGAAATCTAAATCAATGGACAATTTTGGCCGGGCCAACGGGCAGCACGCCGCCCCGGCCCCGGCAGCGCGGCGGCCCTCCGATTGGTGGGCGCACCAGCCGCCCGTGCACCGACTCATCCGGGCCCTTTTTTGGCTCGTCGCGGCGGTTTTTTTGCTCGTCGTGGGGCTGCTTTTTTTCCTGAAAATAAACGAGACGGCCACCGCCCACTCCGGGTCCATCGTCGCCGAAAACCACCCGGTCGAACTTTTGGCGCAGGCCGAGGGGCGCGTTTCGAGCGTCCGGGTGCGCGACGGCGACCGCGTCCGGCAGGGCGACACGCTCCTTGTTCTGGAAAACGAGGGCCTCGAAAACGCCGTCGCCCGCGCCCGGCAGGACACCGCCGCCGCCCGCCGGAACATCGAAATGCTCCAAAAAATGCTCGGCAACCTCTCCGACCAGCTCGCCGAACGGCGGCAGGGCACGGCCACCGTCCGCAGCGGCCTCGTCAACGAATCGTCGAGCGCGGAGGTCGAACTGCGGGCCCTGCAAAACCAGGTCAATTTTGCCGAGAACAAGCTCGCCATCAACCGCGACCGCCTGCAAAAAGACCGGCAACTGCTCAATCAGGGGGTCATCAGCGAACTGGAATTTGGGAAAAAACAGGGCGAGTTTTTGGAGGAACAGCGCGTTTTTTCGGAACTGAAAAAGGTGTTCGAGCAAAAAAAACTGGCGAAGTCGAACTTCCCGAACCTCGTCGCCGACCGGCTCGCGCAGCAACAGCTCACCATTTTGGGCGGCGAAAACGAGCGGCTCAACGCGCAAAAACTCCTCGCACAGGAAGAGGCCGCGCTCCTCGCCGCAGCCCGCGAACTGGATTTGCAGGAAAAAGAAATGGGGAAACTGGTCGTCACCGCGCCCGCCGATGGCTCGGTGAGCCAGCTTTTCAATGCCCGGCAGGGGGTCAATGTCGTCTCGAAGGGCCAATCGCTGCTCCGGCTCTCCCCGGCGGGCGATGCGCGGTTCACGGCGCGGGTCTCCATCGAACAGTCGCAGCTCAAAAACGTGCGCACCGGCCAGCCGGCCCTCGTGAAGGTGGACGCGTTCGACCATTGGCGGTTCGGGCCCGTGCGCGGCGAGCTGACCTTCGTCGGGCCGGACACGAGCGCGGCATTTTACGCCCTCGTGCGGCTCGACGCGGCCTCCAACCCGTCGGTCGTGCTGCAAAACGGGCTCCGGGTGAAGGCCGATATCGTCACGCGGCGGGTGCGGCTGTGGGAGTTTGTCTGGGGGAAACTGTTTGCGGGGCGGTGAGCGGGTCCGGTTTTTTGGGCCGGGTACCAGCTACTATGTTTTTTGAAAAACGAAAAAACGGTGTTCAACTTTTTGCCCCCCGGCCCGAAGTGGTTTAAAAACCAAGATGGCCTTTTTCAAAAAAGCCCGACTTCCCGCGCCAAAAGCTGTTTTTGGAAGGGAAATAATCCATAACCTTGCACAAAAAAAAGCCATGTTCCACGAAAAGGACAGCGACCCCATCGCCACCATCCTGGAAAGCCCCGCCGCGCCGAGCATGGTCGCCCGGCTCATCTCGGAACTGGACAACGAGTGCCGCCGCCGCCAGCAATTCTACCAGAACATCGACGACGACATGAAAATCGAGTTCATCAACGGTGAAACCGTCGTGCACTCGCCGGTCAAAAAGGAGCATACCGATGTGGTCGGCCTCCTGTTTTCATTGCTCAACTATTTTTCACGGCTCGGCAAATTGGGCTGGGTCGGCTACGAAAAGGTCATGTCCGCCTTTACCCGGAACGACTACGAGCCGGACGTTGTCTTTTTTGGGAACGAAAAATCGGCCGCTTTCCAGAAGGGCCAGTGGAAATACCCGCCCCCCGATTTCGTGGTGGAGGTCCTTTCCGAGGGCACGAAGGACCGCGACCGGGGCATCAAGTTCCGCGACTACGAGGCGCACGGGGTGCAGGAATATTGGATAGTCGACCCCGAGGAGGAGAGCATCGAGCAATATTTCCTGCACGAGGGCAGCTTCAAGCTGCACCTGAAGGCCGGGCGCGGGCTGATTGAAAGCCGCGCGGTCCCCGGCTTTTCGATTGAAATCCGGGCGGTTTTTGACGAAAAGGCCAATCTGGAGGCCTTGCGGCAAATCATCGGCCATTGAAGCCCCTGTTTGGGAAAATAAAAAAAGGGCATCCTGCCGCAGGGATGCCCTTTTTTTTCGTCGCCGGCCCAAAAACCGGGGACCGGGCTATTTTTGCGGGCATGAAACCAGAAAAGGGCACCCTCCTCATCGACGGCGCGCCGGTGCGCGTGGAGGACAATTTCGTCTGCCTGACCGATATGTGCGCGGGCTTCCCGACGGGCAGCATGCTCATCCCCGATTGGCTGCGCAACCGCAACACCCTCGAATACATCAAGACCTGGGAACAGCTCAACAACCCCGGTTTCAATTATGGCGAATTCGCCCTACTTGAAAACCGCAGCGGCCTCAACACCTTCAAGGTCTCGGCGGGCGAGCTGATTGCGGGCTGCGGCGTGCAGTGCCTGCAAGTGTCGAAAGGCCGCTACGGCGGCACGTTCGGGCTGCTCGAACTGGCGTTCCACTTTGCGATGTGGCTCTCGCCGAGGTTCCACCTGCTCGTCGTGGGGCAATATTTGCAGCTTTTGGAAAACCGCTACGGCGACGAGGCCATCCAGTGGAAGGTGCGCCGCGAGCTTTCGAAGGTCAATTACCGGCTGCACACCGAGGCCGTCCGGCAGAACATGCCGCCGAGGCTCGACCGCGTTTCGCAGGGCTTCGTCTTCGCGGGCGAGGCCGACATGCTCAACATGGCCCTTTTTGGCCTCACCGCGGCCCAATGGCGCGCCCAGAACCCCGAAAAACCCGGCAACCTGCGCGACCACGCCTCGACCGAACAGCTCCTCGTATTGGCCAACCTCGAAAACCTGAATGCCGAGTACCTCAAAAACGGCCTCTCCGCCGACGAGCGGCTCGGGCTGCTCAACGACCGCGCCATCGAACAGATGGACCTGTTGTTGAAATTCGAGATGGGGAAACTGCTCAAATGAGTTCCGGGCCAGTATATTTTTTGCCAAAAACGCCCCACTTTATTAGGACTTGACGGGAATCAGCCCCTAAATTTGGCTCGATTTTATCTTCCCTCTCCGTGCTGCCCGACACATTGATTTCAGGCATTCCCCCTTCCCGTTTTTCCAACATCCGCGTTGCTGCCCGCTTCGCGGTTTTGTCGTTTGATTGTGTTTCCAAAAACGCGTCGATTATCCTCTAAAACACAACCCGTTTTTATCGCCTTTTCGAGTGATAAAACGGTGCTGTTGAACAATGCCTTTTTTTATGAAAAAATGTTTTTTCAAAATATCCAGCCATGCCCCTGCCGCTTTCGGGCGCACCGGGTTCGGCCTGTTTTTGTTGATGGTTGGCCTGTCGGCGGCCCCTTCCACGATGCTTAACGCTCAAACGACCATCACCAAGACCGTCGCCGCCAGCACCGATGATGCCGAGGAGGAAGGCCCGGACGGCGCATACCTCGGCCCGGGCGGCATGAACCTCAACAGTTCCGACATCGAGCTCACGACCGATTTTGAGGCTCCGTCAAGCGGCACCCAAAAAATCGGCCTGCGCTTCACCGCCCTGAACATCCCGCCCGGCTCGACCATCACCAACGCCTACCTGACCTTCGGGGCCATCGCCGCCGACGCGGGCAACAGCAATTCCGGGGCAACCAACCTGACCATCCGGGCGCAGGCGGCGGACAATCCCGGCACTTTCACGTCCACCTTTTACGATATTTCAAACCGCAGCACGACCTCGGCTTCCGCCACATGGTCGCCCGGCACGTGGTCGGCGGGGACGGCCTACAATTCGCCCGCCATCGCCGCGCTCGTGCAGGAAGTGGTCAACCGCACCGGCTGGGCCAGCGGCAACAGCATGGTTTTCATCCTCACCGGCACGGGCTCGCGCTCGTCGGACGCTTACGATGCCGTGCCGGCCAATGCGCCAAAACTGACGGTCACCTTCCTTCCGCCCGCCCCGGGCGGCGTGACGGCCAACCTTTCCCTTTGGCTGAAAGCCGATGCCGGCACCGACATCAGCACCGACGGAACGGGCGTGACCACTTGGACAAACTCGGCTTCCGGGGGCCAAACCAGCACCGCCGCCGCCGGACTTCGCCCGATTTTTCGCAGCACCTCAGCCAATTACAACTTCAACCCCTTGCTCGATTTCGACGGGGCGGACGACTACTTTGCCGCGACCAGCAACTTCGGCGCGGCGGGCGCGGGCCTGTTCAGCTCCTTCGCCGTGACCCGCCGGGCAACCGACAATACGGTGGACATGGTTTATGGCGGCAGCCTCAACGGCTCAAATTCGTTCGGTTTTTTGATTCACAGCAACGATTTGGGGATTTTGGAAGCCCAAA
>JANOQP010000852.1:0-4454 GCA_031414895.1 Saprospirales bacterium | reverse complement strand
AATCACCCTGAATTGGCGGTTAACGCAGCCGAAGTGACTCCAATATTTTCCAATCCCGCCAATTTTCACACGAAACGGCGGCTAAAGCCGCCGGTACACGCCATGGCTAAACAGCTACTAAAAAAGAATAAAAAGCGGTTGTAGGGGCGACCCTCGCGGTCGCCCCCGTTCCGAATTCAATTGCAGTCGCCGTTCCATTTCTGGTCGAGCGAGGTGCCGTAAATTTTGATGCAGACATTGGGTGCGGTCGGGGTGGTCAGGTCGTAGGTCGTCCGCCAAGGTTCCCAAGCCAGCCCCGTCCCGCCCTGGATGAGGATGCGGACATTGGTCGCGTCGAGCGGGAGGTTGTAGGTTTTGGTCCAACCGAAGGCGGTGCCGGTCGGGTTGTATGACTGGCCCGGCTTGCCCGGCAGGTCGTAGGAGATGAGCCAATTGGCCACAAAACCCGCCCCATGGAGGAATTTTATCTGCCCCGCCGTCGTCGATATTTCGCCGCCGACGCTCATCGGCCAGTCGTTGCTCCATTCCTGTTTGAAGATTGTCCCATAAACTTTGTAGCTGGTATAGGTCGGGGTCGCGAGGAGCTCTTTGAAAATCTGGTGCTCGCCCGCGGAAATCATAAAGCCTTTCACCTCGATGGTTTTCGCGGCGGCTGGGATGGCGAATTTCTGCCAGACACCGGTGGTCATTTCGTTGGTCGAAAAGGATTTCGCTTGCCCGTTTAGCGTGTAGGTCAGCGTGAATTTGCTGACATAGCCCGCTTCGCAGAAAAAAGTGACCTCGCCCTCGATTTCGACGACCGGTGGTTTCCAGCCATTTTGCGCCGATTTCACCAGACCGATCAGGAACAGGGCCCCGGTGTTTTTGTCGGCGAGGACATTGACCATGTTGATGTTCTCTTTCATGGCCGCGGCGATGGCCTGTTTGAGCTTCCATTCCGCCTGTTCGCCCTCGATGACCGCCGCGCCCTGCGTTACGCCAACCATGATGGCCGCAGTTATAACGGCAGCAGGGCCCGCCGCTACCCCTGCCCAACTCGTAGCGCCAATGGCAGCAGCACCGCTTCCCGAACCTGAACCAAAAGCGTAGAACAAAGCGGTAGTCGTTGGTCCGACACCAGATGTTGCCACGCCAAGTCCTGATGTAACAGCTGCGAACCCAGCGACCAAACTGACCCCAGCAAGTGCCCCTGATACACCTTGCACAATCTGGTTATTGCTCCCGGCAGCATAGGCAAGACCAGCTTTCAGTAGCAAATCAGAAGGCGGTTTGCTGGTCTTCCACATAGAGTTATAGGGGTTGTTCCCAACAACCGCATTGCACTCCTGCGGCTTCGTGTAGCCCGGTGCGGAGTAGCTGCAAGGATTGTTTTTCCAGATTTTGTACTCTTTCAAAGTGCCGACGGCGGCATCCACTTTTATCTGGCGAAAGACCTCGACCGCCCAGTTTCGCACGGCAACGGTTTGCGCGTCCGTGCCATTTTTTTTGATTTTATCAACCACCAGCGCGCCGATGATGCCCGTGATTTTGGTTTTCATGCTGGAATTTGCGCCCGCCCCGCCGCTGATCACAATCTCACCGTTCAGCTTGTTCAAAGCCTCCGCCGGGGTCAGGTTGGGTTGGCCGATGGCGGCAAAAAAGACCTCGGTCGCATCGAGCGCCATGGTGCCGATGGCCTGTTGGAAAGCCGTCAGGCCCGAATAATTGGCGGCCACGCCCGCGATTCCGAGCGATTTGCAGAGGTCCGATTCCCAAGTTAGTTGCCGGGGGAATTTGAGCGGTGTTGCCGTACCCCCCGAGCCGAGGTTGGTGACAATGGTCCCTTGATCGACAACCGTGATGACCGTGGTCCCGCCTTGCAGGGTTTTCGCCACCGAGCCGTCGGTCTTGAAAACGGCCACCTGCCAGCTCACCGGGTCGATTTCAAAATAGCCCCCGGTCGCAACATTGGCGGTGCCCGATGCCCAAACCGGGGCCGTGCCGTTGTAAATAACGAGGTTGCCGTCGGTCTGCATCGTGACGTGCGTGGCGGCCTTGCCAGCGGTGCCGGTCGACCATTTTGCCAGATTTGCAGTGGTGTAGGCGACAAGGTTGCCGTCGGTCTGCATAATAAGGTAGCCTTTGGTGGCAAGCTCGATTTTTTGCCCCTTGTCGAGTCGTTGGTTGGAATTGAGGCGGAGGGTTGTTTGTGCCCAAGCCGATGCCGTCATAAGGAGGGCGAGGAGGGAAATGCCGATACGTTTCATTGCTGAAATTTTTTTTTGGTAAAAAAAAGATGGTGCTGTCCGGCGGCCTTTTGGGGCAACCGGGTCCGTCTTTTTACCAAAAACCAGCAAGGCAATCTGGGCCGTGTTTTCATTTGATGCCCTCCGGTTTTCGGTGAAAAAACTGATGGGACAAAAGTGCCGGGAGCATAGGCCGGGCGGTCTTCACCATTCTTTCAAAGGGCTGGACTATCTTTTCTTGTTGGAAAAAAAGGCTGGATTATTCTTTCAGCCGGGCTGGACTATTCTTTCGCGGGAATGCTAAACCGTTGAAAATCAACTACTTGCGCAGCTCGCTCGGCGCCACGCCAAACTCCTGCGAAAAAGTCCGCGAAAAATAATTGGGGTCATCGAAGCCCACTTCGTAGGCAATTTCAGAGACGTTGAGGTTGGTCACCAGAAATATGAATGTTTCATTTTTCACGCATTTGACTACTTTTGTATCAAATACAGGCCAATATGGCAAAAGACATTTATCACGGACTGGTCAAAAAAGCACTAGAAAATGAGGGTTGGAAAATCACCCACGACCCATATTATCTTTCAGTAGGCATCGGCAGGCGAAAGGTTGCCTCCGATTTTGGCGCAGAGAAATTTATTTGTGCCGAAAAAGGGATAGAGAAAATTTTGGTGGAAATCAAGAGCTTTATCACGACCTCCAACATCAACGAACTGCACCATTCAGTTGGGCAATATGATTTTTACGCCCTGTTGCTCGAAGAACAGGATCCTACCCGGGTCCCGTTTTTGGCCATGCCAAAAGATGCTTACGAAGATTTGATTCGAGAGCCCATTATTCAGGTTTTTTTGGACCGCCACAATGTCCGGCTCATCATATTTGATATTCAAAACCCAGTCATTTTCGCATGGAAAAGATAGCAAAATATCAAAAAACAATCAAGAAAATCTTGGATGACTACATTTCCTCCATGCCTCCCGGCCCGGATGAAGAAGTCTATTTGGTGGAAGACCCCGCGAAAATGAACTACCTCATTTATCATAACTCATGGCGGCAAAGTAGCCGCAGTTATGGCTGCATTTTGCACGTCCGCATCAAAAACGAGAAGGTCTATGTCGAATACGACGGCACCGACGAAGGCTTTGCCGACCTATTTGCCGAAGCCCATATCCCCAAGGAGGACATAGTTTTGGCTTTTCATGCGCCGGCAAAAAGGCAATACACGGGTTTTGCGGTAGCCTGATTTTTCAGTTTCATTGAAATAAGGGTGCTGAATTTGGCGGCTCATTCCTTTTTCGCGCAAAGCAATAGCCACTGGCTGGACTATTCTTTCACATGAATGCCAAACCGTTGAAAATCAACTACTTGCGCAGCTCGCTCGGCGCCACGCCAAACTCCTGCGAAAAAGTCCGCGAAAAATAATTGGGGTCATCGAAGCCCACTTCGTAGGCAATTTCAGAGACGTTGAGGTTGGTCGTTTTCAGCATTTCGCGCCCCTTTGCCAGCCGGACGCTGCGGATATATATGGCGGTCGAGCGGTCGGTCAACGCCTTTATTTTTCGGTAAAGCTGGACTTCGCTCAAGTTCATGGCCCGTGCCAATTGGCCACCGTCGAACGCCGTGTCGCCGATGCGGGCCTCGATTTGGGCGCGGATTTTTTTCAAAAAAACATCTTCGGGGTCGATGGTTTTTGAGTCAATATTGACCAGCGGCTGGTCGGCCAAATCGGAAGCCATCAATTTCAAATCGCCATATTTTGCCTGCAACCGCCGCCTCATTTCGAGCAAATTGGCCAGCGTGACCGCCAGTTCTTCCTGATTGAAAGGCTTCGCCAAATAGGCATCGGCCCCGCGCCGCAGCCCGGCAATCCGGCTTTCGATATCGGCCTTTGCGGTCAGCAAAACGATGGGGACATGGCTCGTCCGCTCATCGTTTTTCAAAAAATTGCAGACCTCGAAACCGTCCTTTCCCGGCATCATCACGTCGGAAACGATGAGGTCGGGGACGGTTTCGATGGCCTTTTCGATGCCCGCCCGGCCGTTGTAGGCAAAATCCAACTGGTAATTTTCGGCCAAACAGGCGGCGAGGTATTCGACCACGTCGGGGTTGTCCTCAATCAAAAGGAGCGAGGGCCGGGTGGTTTCAGGGCCATTGGCATCGGGATGGCCGTTGTTGGCGTCCCCGCCAACAACATTCGCACCGGCTTTAACAGTCCGTCGGCTCGGAGAAGT
>JANOQP010000851.1:0-2099 GCA_031414895.1 Saprospirales bacterium | reverse complement strand
GGTCTTGGCCATATCGGCCCTAAAAAAAACAGCCTTGGACCTCCACTTTTTGCCTTTTTTTAAAGCGGCAGCAAATGTAACTGAATGCCCCGCGCATTTTGTGGGCATTTTCCAAAAAATAAAATCCGCATTGGCCGGCGTGCTTTTTTTATTTCAAAAACAAAAAAAATTGCCCCGCTGTTTGCGAATTTTGCATCCAACAAAATGGACAATCTGCATATTCTCATCGTTGAGGACGAACTTTCGTTCTCCATCGACCTCGAAATGATCCTGGGCGAGATGGGCTTCGACAAGCTCCACCTTTGCGACAGTTACGAAGCGGGCATGGCCATTTTGGAGACCGTCCCCGTCGGACTGGCCCTGCTCGACATCAATATCCAGGGCCGTAACAGGGGCTTCGACCTCGCCCGCCGGACCCAGGAACTCAAAATCCCGACCATTTTTATCTCCGCTTTTACCGACGAGTCCGTGTTCCAACAGGCCGAGGCGACCACCCCAATGGCCTACCTCAACAAGCCCGTGCAACCGCTCACCTTGCGGAGCTTGATAAAAACACTCCTTTCTCAACGAAAACCGCCCACCGGCCCGCGCGACCTGTTCATCAAAAACGGCCGACAGACCGAGCGCATCCCTTTCGACCAGATCGACTGCATCGAATCGGACGGGAACTATTGCACCATTCACACGACCAAAAAACGCATCGCGCAAAAAACACCGCTCAAAAAAATATTGGAGGAACTGCCCGAGGCCGAGTTTTTGCAGGTCCACAAAAGTTGGGTCGTCCGCACCGCAAGGATCGGCAACATCGACCACGCCCACGAAACAATCTCCGTCGGCGAAAAGGAGGTGCCGATAGGAAGGAATTTCAAACCGCAGCTTTTGGAAGCGTTGGTTCGGCGATAAAACCGCTTCATCACCTAAAATTTGGCGTTCATCACCAAAAGAAATTTCGCCAAGCTTGCCTTTCTACATTTACAACGGTTTTCCACTTGTCTTTATTTATTCGCGCTTTCGGATGCCCCGGTGTATTGACATCGGGGCATCCATGTTTTTGGGATGTCCGCTCCCCTATTTCGCTGAATTTTGGCCCAATCAAAATCGCGCAGACTGAAAACCGGAATTGGGCCTAGTTTTGTGGCGACAAATTTGGCTTTCCATCCATGACCACCCAGCAATTTTTGGATTCCGGCATCATCGAGCAATACATCCTCGGCCTCGCCTCGCCCTATGAGGCGGCGGAGGTCGTTCGCATGGCCGAACGTTTCCCAAAGATCAAAAATGAGGTCGAAAAGGTCGAAAAGGCGTTGATTCATTTCGCCGAAAACTGTTCGCCAGCAGTGCCCAACTCGTTGAAAATCAATGTGTTGGATACAATAAACCGGCTCGAACTGGCATTCCCCATCATCGACCTCGCCAACCCGCCCCGCCTCGAAACCTCGCTCGATCGGCACGCTTGGGCCCGTGCGACATCGCATATCAACGCCCCAACAGGCCTCGAAAACATCCATTTGCACCCAATAAAAGATGCGGACGGCGTCCAAATGTTCGTCGCGTTTGTCCGTGAAGAGGTCCCGGAAGAGGTCCATCACGACCTGCTCGAAAGTTTTTTGATCCTCGAAGGCACTTGCGAATGCCTCATCACCGCAGCCTCTGGCGAGGCGCGCACCGTCCGCCTCGAAGCGGGCGACCATATTTCGTTTGAGGTTGGCGAGACACACTCCATATATATAACGTCGCGGAGGCCGGTAAAGGCCATCTTGCAATGGGCCGCCTGATTCGATTGCGGATTGTGGATTTGGAGCGTTGTTCGCAATTTAAAAATCATCGCAACTGTTTGCAACATAGGCACAATAGCCGTTTTCACATAGCCCATTTAGATGATTGCAAGCAAAAAGCCTATGTTTTCTAGGTGAAATCCTCTATGTGCCAATGTGTTAAATAGTTAATCCCGCCAGCGACATTTCATCGGATGTTTTTTGGGTAAAAATGGTTGTTTGCGTTGCCGCCAGCAACGGCCTGAAACCTAAAACCAGTCCTTTTTACATCATACCTCCAATCTCATTTCCAATAAATTGGGCTTAAAACCCGCTTTAAAATAG
>JANOQP010000850.1:0-2167 GCA_031414895.1 Saprospirales bacterium | reverse complement strand
CGACCTGCCTTTCGACCGTGACCATCGTGGACAACACGCCGCCGACCGCCATCTGCAAGAACATCACCATCAACCTCAATGCCGCCGGGGCCGCCACGACGACCGCCGCAGCCGTGAACAACGGCAGCTCCGACGCTTGCGGGATTGCGACACTCATGTTGAGCAAGACGAGTTTCAATTGCTCGAACTACGGCGCGAATACCGTTACCCTCACCGTGACCGATGTGAACGGCAATTCCTCGACCTGCACATCGACCGTCACCGTCGCGGACATCATCGCGCCGACCGTCGTTTGCAAAAATTACTCGGTGAACCTGAACGCCTCGGGCGCGGCGACCATCACGACGGCCAATGTCTTCCAGAGCGGCAGCGACAATTGCGGCACGGTCAATCAGGTCAGCGTCTCGCCCAGCTCGTTCGGTTGCAGCAACGTCGGCGCGAACACCGTCACCCTGACCGTCAACGACGGCCACGGCAACACGGCCACTTGCACGGCAACCGTGACCGTTTTGCAGGACCCGCTGACGGTCGTTGCCTACACGCTTTTGGCGAAAGAAGAAATCGAGATGTCGAACACCGTGGTCAACGGCAACGTCGGCGTATGGCAATCGGGCGGGGAAATGGAATTGGAAAGCTCGTCCACCGTCAACGGTTTTGCCAAAGCCTGCGAGATTGAAAAGGACGGCAGCTCGACCATCACCGGCACGAAATACTACGCCGCCGCGCCCGCGCCGTCGGCCGGTTCGTTCAAGTACAACACGCAGGCGGACCCGACGACCGACATCACGGTGCCGGACAATTACAGCGGGACCTACTCATTGACGGGCAACAATTTCCGCAAAATCACGGTAGGGAAGAACGCCACCGCCAAGTTCATGTCGAGCGGCAACATCTACATCAAGGAGCTCGTCACGAAGGATGCGGGCGCGGGCAACGCGACCACCGTGCTGTTCAGCGGCAACTCCGATTTGATGGTCCGCAGCAAGCTCGAACTGGGCAGGTACACCAAGTTCAACTGGACGGGCGGCCTCGTGGTCAAGGTCTTCGTGGAGCAAAACAACGTCGTCGTCAAAAAAGGCTCGAAGGTGAGGGCGCGGATTGATGCCCGCTTCAAGGAACTCGAAACCAACGATGCCGATGCGGCCAACCACACGGTGATGACCGGGATTTTCTTCGGAAAAAGCATCGAATCGGGCAAATACACCGACTGGAACTGGGACGCGAACCAGTGCACCGGCACCCCGCTCTTCCTCGTCGCCAACCTGGACGCGCTCACTTTTTACGCGGAAAAGAAGGGTTTGACCACCAAACTGCAATGGTTCACCCGCAGCGGGGAGACGACCGACCATTTCATTGTCGAACGCTCGGCCAATGAAGAAGACTGGCACCCGATTTTGAAAACAGACGGCGAAGGCCCTGCCGAAGAGCTGATGGTGTTCAACGAGCTTGACCTCGACCCGCTCTCCAGTGACAATTTCTACCGCCTGCGGCTGGTCTCGAAGGACGGCAGCGAACGGCTCTCGACCGTGCAGAAAGTGGTTTTCCCCGATGGCAACCTCTCGGTCTATCCGAACCCGAACGGGGGCGACGTGCTTTTCACCGCGATGTCCGAATTTGCCGGGCAGGCGGCCCATGTCGAAATCAGCAACGCCCTCGGCAACATCGTCGAAACGCGGGATTTCACGGAACTGCCCGGCGCGGAAATCGAGTGGGATATCAGCGGCCTGACTTCCGGGACCTATTTCATCTCGGTGAAAATGCCGGGCATCCGGCCCATCGTGAAGCGGTTCGTGGTGCAGCGGAAATAGGGATATTGAAGGGGCGGAGCGGTTTCAAACTTCTCCGCCCATATCCTTTCCGGGGGGGTGTTCAAAAACAAAAGATTCAGGTGCTGCCATTTTTGGTCAGAAAAAAGCTCAAATCTCAAGCCCAACGAGGTTGTCATGCTGTAAGGGTCTGTCCGGGTTTTGGTTCGAACCTTCAATAAAAGCACCTAAAAAGTGTCAATTTAAATCAAAATTCGAGCTGGAATCCGGGCAGACCCTTAACAGGGTGACAGCTACTGGAGCCTGGAGTTTGTACTTTTTTTGTAACTATACAGCCGGTAGCCCCAGCGGGGCGGGATGTTGGTAGGATTTGCCAGAACTGCTATTTTGTTTAGCCCCAG
>JANOQP010000849.1:0-1856 GCA_031414895.1 Saprospirales bacterium | reverse complement strand
CCGCGATTTTTGATTTTTCAAAAAAACTGGGCGCGGGCGCGGACACCTACGCGCTGCTCGAGGATGCCAGCGGAAACCTTTGGGTCGGCACGACCAATGGGATACTTCGGGTGAAGCTTGATGACCTAAAATTAACGGTTGGGGCAGTTGGGCAATCTGAAATTATAAACCCCGATTCTGAAATTTTCCAGACCAACCCCGCCGACCCGCACAGCCTCCGCCACAATTTCGCCACCAGTTTTTGCCCCGACCCGCTCGAACCAGAACGTTTTCTTTGGGCCAGCACCAAAGGCGGCGGGCTCAATCTGTTGGACAAAACGACGGGCCAGTTCCAGCATTTCACCAGTCAAAACAGCGGCCTGCCCAACGATGTCGTCTATGGCATCCTCCCCGGCGAAAAGGGGGAAATCTGGGCCAGCACCAACCGCGGGCTTTCACGGCTGACAGTCTCCGGCGGTGATGGAGCGGCCGTCAACCGTCGGTCGTCAGCCGTCGGCCGTGAATACCGTTTCCGCAATTTCCGCGAGTTCGATGGGCTGCAAAGCGATGAGTTCAACACGGGCGCGTTTGCCCGCCTGCCCGATGGGCGGCTGTATTTCGGCGGGGTGAACGGGCTGACGGTTTTTAATCCTTCGGAAATAAAGGACCGCCAATCGGATGCCCCTGTCCAATTTACGGGCCTGAAAATCAACAACCTGCCGGTCAATTTTTTGGCAAAAAACAGCCCAATCGACCGGCCCATCCACCGATTGGAAAGCATCCGCCTCGACCACACGCAGACCATCGTGACGCTCGAATTCGCGTTCTTGGACTTCGTCAACCCGCTCGAAAACCGCTATCGCTACCGCCTCCACGGCCTCGACCGCGACTGGGTGGAGGCCGGCACCGCACACAGCGCGAACTATACCAACCTCGGCCCCGGCAAATATCTTTTCGAGGTGCAGGGCAGCATCGGCGGCGGCAATTGGAGTGAAACAGCCGCCCTCCAAATCACGGTCTTGCCGCCGTGGTGGGCAAGTTGGTGGGCCTATTTGGGGTACGCAATGGCCTTTTTTGCGGGGCTTTATTTGTTTTATAAAATGCGGCTTCGCCAAAAATTGGGACAACAAGAAGCCCTCCGGTTGCAGGAACTGGACGCGTTCAAATCGCGCTTTTTCACCAATATCACCCACGAGTTCCGCACGCCGCTGACCGTCATTTTGGGCATGGCCGAACAGGTCGAGCCGAAAGTTTCACCTGAAATAAAGGGCAAAATCGGCCTCATTCGCCGCAACGGCGAGAGCCTCTTGCGGTTGATAAACCAAATCCTCGATTTGGCAAAACTGGAGTCCAACTCGTTGAAAATCAACTACTTGCAGGGCGATGTGCTGCCTTTTTTGCGCTATATCACCGAGAGCCTGCACTCGCTTTCCAATGCCCAAAACGTGATGCTCCGGCTGGAAAGCGACCAGCCGAAAATCACAATGGACTACGACCCGGAGCGGCTCCAGCAAATCGTCCACAACTTGTTGTCGAACGCGATAAAGTTCTCGCCGAGCGGCGGGGCGGTCGGGATGCGTGTTTTTTTGAAAAACAAATGGCTGACAATCGAGGTGTCGGACGACGGCCCGGGAATTCCAGTCGATGACCGTGCGCAGATTTTTGACCGGTTTTTTCAGGCAAAAAACCAGTCCAGCACCTCGGCGGGCGGTTCGGGAATTGGCCTGGCCCTGACGCGGGAATTGGTTTTTGCGATGGGAGGCGAGATTTTATTTGAATGCCCGCCCAAAGGCGGGACGGTGTTTTTTGTCCATTTGCCCGTGAAAAATCAGGCGGAAGCAATCGGGGATGTCTCCGGGCCGTTGTTGGCGTCCCCG
>JANOQP010000848.1:0-3678 GCA_031414895.1 Saprospirales bacterium | reverse complement strand
CAAGATGGTCAAAGCCGACAGACGACGAAAAGTCGTCAGGCGGGCCGTGCTTCAGCGGGTTCGGAACATGAGCCAAAAAGCCCCTTCCGCCGAAGCAGAAGGGGCATGGTCATGGTTCGTTTTTTTTCGCGGAACCGGTTTGCCCGGGAAAATGATTTTCGTCGGGCAGTCGTTGCCGGGTTTGATTTTGCCGACCAAAACAAACCCGTTCGGGCCGTGTCCGATCAATAGAATATGACCGTATTGGGATGGGTGAAACTGGCCCATGAGCGGTTCGTTGGTTTTGGAAAGTTCTGGCACGGGCAAATTTTTTTTTCCGAAAATCCCTTCCTCTTGCCATTCTAAATACTTTTGCGGCGCTCCAAAATTGGGCCTTGCCCCAAGTTTTCACGAAAAAAAATCAGCACCCGCACTCAAAAATGGCGACTAAAAAAGCGACCACCCCCGCCTCAAATGGCCTCACCCACGACCCGCACCACCATTGGATCTTTTCCCAAAAACCGCCCGTCACGAAGATGCCGAAGGCGACCTATTTTCATTGGCTCGAAATGATGCACCGAATCCGCGAGTTCGAGGACCGTGGTTTTGAGGAAAAACTCAACGGAAACGTGAACGGTTTTTACCATGCGTACAACGGTCAAGAAGCCATTGCCTGCGGGATTTGGTCGGCACTTCGCGCCGAGGATTGCCTGGTGACCGCCTATCGGCAGCACGGTATTGCGCTGATGCGCGGCATGACGAGCCGCGAACTGATGGCCGAACTGTTCGGAAAAATCACCGGTTCGCAGAAGGGAAAGGGCGGTTCGATGCACTTTTTTAGCCGTCCGCTCAACTATTTTGGCGGCAACGGGATTGTCGGTGCCCAAATAGGTGTTGGCACGGGCATAGGTTTCGCCGAAAAATATCGCGGCACGGACAATCTTTGCGTTGCAATGTTTGGCGATGGGGCGGCCCGGCAGGGCATCCTCCTCGAATCGTTCAATATCGCGATGACCTGGAAACTGCCCGTCATTTACGTCTGCGAAAACAACGGCTACGCGATGGGCACCTCCGTCGAGCGCACCTCCAACGTGAAAGACCTTTACACCCTCGGCGAGTCGTTCGATATGCCCGGCAAGGCCGTGAACGGCATGGACCCGGTGGCTGTCCACGAGGCGTTCATCGAGGCCGCAAAGCACGTTCGCGCAGGCAACGGGCCGATGCTTTTGGAGATAAAAACCTATCGTTTTCGGGGACATTCGACCTCCGATGCCGCCCATTACCGGACGAAAGAGGAGCTGAAAATGTACCAAGAAATCGACCCGATCAAGAACATGGAGCGGAAAATGTTGGCCGAAAAAATGGCCACGGAGGCCGAAATCGAGGCCATTAAGGAGAAAATCGCCGCCGAGATCGAGGAGGCCGTCGAGTTTGCGCTTGCCTCGCCACTACCTGATGCCTCCGAACTTTTTACGGACAATTATTCGGAGGCGGGCTATCCGTTTATTACAGATTGAATTTGAAGGCAAAAGTTAAAAGGCAAAAGGCAAAAGTGGACGAACCGCTTTTGCCTTTTCCCTTTTAACCCCTAAACCGTACAAATCTTCACCGCCTCCCGCAGCGAACCGATTTTATCTGCTTTTACCGGCATGAATTCCTGCGCGACAAATCCGCCAAAACCGGATTCAGAAATGGCCCGCATGATGGCCGGGTAGTTCAGCTCCTGCGTGTCGTCGATTTCGTGCCGACCCGGCACACCAGCCGTGTGGAAATGGCCGAGGTATTCCCCATAATCCTTGATAGTGCGGATCACGTCGCCCTCCATGATCTGCATGTGGTAGATATCGTAGAGCAAAAGGAAGTTTTTAGAGCCGATTTTTTGGACCAGTTCTGCGCCCCACGGTGTGCGGTCGCATTGATAATCGGCGTGGTCGATTTTGGAATTTAAAAGCTCCATCATCAACGTAACCCCCTGGCTTTCAGCGAGTTGCATGATTTTTTTGAGGCCGTCAGCGCAGTTTTGGAGGCCGGTCACTTCGTCCAATCCGTTGCGGTTTCCCGAAAAACAGATGACATTTTTGAAGCCCGCGCCTGCCGCTTTTGGGATGAGTTTTTGATAAAAATCGACCAAGTGCGGGTGGTTTTTTGGGTCGTTCCAACCGATTTTCAGGTAATCGTTCAAGCCCTCCGGCGAGACCATCGAGCCGTGCACGCCCATTTTTTTTAACACCGCAAACTCGCTCGGCGAGACCAAATCGATGGCTTCGAGGCCAATTTCCTTGCTGACTGCGCAGAGTTTTTCGATCGGCAAATCTTGATAGCACCAACGGCAGACCGAGTGCCTGATCTTGTTTTTTGAAAACGTATCTAGTTGATTATCAGCAGCTTCGAGGCGAAAAGTGAGGTTTGAGGCGACGGCGGCGAGGCCGGTGTTTTTCAGGAAATTGCGTCGGGTGTGCATGGTTCAAATGTCGATTGGATGATTTTTTTTGCCTGATTGATTGACAAATGACGGAAAACTTGGGCGGACTTTTCGGCTTTATTTTTTTTCAAAACCCGCCAAAATTGCCCGATGGATTTCCAAAACTTGTCGAACCAAACTTTCCGAGCCGTCATTTTTGATGATAAAATCGGCCCGTTTCACTTTTTCAGCCTCCGGCAATTGCCGCGAAATCCGCGCTTCGACGGCCTCGCGGGCCGATCCGTCGCGCTCCATTACCCGTGCGATTCGGAGGTCGAACGGGGCAGTGACGACGATGAGTTTGTCCAAAAATTTGTACGTCCCGGTCTCGACCAAAAGGGCGGCCTCGCGGAGGGTGTAGGCGACCCCTTTTTGTTCGTTTTGCCAGCGTTCCCAATCCCTGAAAACGGCCGGGTGTACGACCGAGTTCAATGCTTCCAATTTCTCTGTTTTTGAAAAAACGATGGATGAAATCAACGCCCGGTCGAGCGTGCCATCGGCTAAATAGGCGGCTTCGCCAAAAATTTGTTTTATCGAAAAAACAAGCTGTAAATCATTGACCATCAACCATTTAGCTCGGTCATCGGCGAAATAAACGGGAATTTTCAGGGCCTCAAAAATATGGCAAACCGTGGTTTTCCCGGAGCCAATGCCGCCCGTGATGCCGATTTTTAGCGGCCCGACAATGAGGGGGAGACTTGAATTCACCCCCTCGTTTGGCCTCAAAATTTGCGTTGTTCTTTGCATTCGTGAAAAATTATACCCGAAAAGCGCGGGGCAAAACCGCCAAAAGCGACCGAAAAAATGGCCAAATTGGGCAGGAAAAAAGTACCCGGACCGTCTCGAGCACCCCGGTTTTTTCGTCCAAAAACTTGAAGACCAAAGGTGCGGGCAATTTGGCGAACATCGCCGCGAAAATGGCCCCGCCGCTCGCCCGTCGGCTGCGCAAAACTTCCAAAAAAATCGAGTCGAACATCCTGAAAATCCATTTCGAGCGCATGATTTCGGGTTGCCAGCGGCCTGTTTTTTCGTAAAAATCAACCAGTTGACGGATTTTTTCTTGCGTCCTTTTGAAGGCGTAGCCGGAGGATGATTTTACAAAACCGGCAATGGTTCCAAGTTGGATTGTTCGAGTGGGCCGCTGGCAACCCGAAATCATGCGCTCGAAATGGATTTTCAGGATGTTCGACTCGATTTTTTTGGAAGTTTTGCGCAGCCGACGGGCGAGCGGCGGGGCC
>JANOQP010000847.1:0-5559 GCA_031414895.1 Saprospirales bacterium | reverse complement strand
CGGGCAATCACTTAATTTACAAAATAGACTACTAAAAATAGCGCGACCGTCACCACAAAACCGATCATGAAGACATTGTACGCAAAGTGCAGGAACCGGTATTTTTTGTCCAAGACCTTCCCCAAATGGTACATGTCGCGGGTCATGTTGCCGTATAAAAGCGTGCCGTCGCGGAGCATTTCATCGAGTGCGCGTTCGTACTGTTCGATGCTCATGTGGACGAAATTGCCGAAGAAAACCACGTTCCGTTTGGCCAGTTCCGGGTTGGCAGCGGCGTTGAAATTGGTCACTTTTGGCCGCGCCGAAAGCACCGCAAAGATCAACGAAACCATCGCGCTCACGATGAATATCACGAGCGGCAGCACCATCATCGGGTTTTGCGTCGTGCCGGCCCGCCAGGTGAGCAGCGAAATGGCGACCGACAAAAGGATCGAATTTATTTGGATCAAAATATGCGCCTTGTTGTCCGCAATTGCCGACAAGTGGATATGGTTGGCATAATTTGACCGATAAAAAGTCTGGATCGCCGAGCGGAGCCCGCCCTTTCCCAGCTTGCCAAAACGGTCGGTTTCAACACCCGTTTCGGGGCTTTTTTTCTTTATAACCAATTGACTGTCAGCATGTTGCCTGAATTTCAGGAACTGCCGGGCGACGGTCGGTTCGTAGGCTATTTTTGCCGAGGGCAGGTAAAAATGCGCGTTCAGCAAAGCTTGCAAAAGATAGTCGTTCCACTCGTTGTCGGTCACTTTGCGGCCTTCGGCAAGTTCCCATTCGAGGCGGAGGAGCGGCGAGTTTTGCTCAAAATCGACCGTCAAATTGACCGCCGAAATGGCATCGCAAAGCAATTGCGCCTCTGCGGGCTTCGGGTTGATCGGTGTCAAAGCCGTCACGATGCACTGCCGGACCCGGTGGATCTTGGCCGGCTCGAACCTTCTTTCCGCGAAAAAAAACTCGGCAGCGACCGCCGATTTTTCCACGAACTGTTGGTTGTCGCTGTGCCCCGCCCGCTGCACGAAAAGATAGCCCGTCGAATGGAACCAGCCCGCCAATTGGGCCGTCTCGACGACCTCGCGGGGCAGTTGGCTCGATTCGCCGATCTCGCCGACAAGCCGGACGATCTCTGCGGTCTGCGCAAAATTGTGATAGACGAGCCGGGGGTCGCGTTTGTCGTTCCAAAGCGAAAGGACGTGCTGTCGGGCGGCCTCCAAAAGATAGCGGTGCGGGTCCGTCAGGGCGTGGACGGGAGCGGTGGGCGTGGTCATTTGCCGAGTACGTTTGTTAGATTTTGCGAATATGCCGGGCCGTTCAAAAGCCCGGTCTTCCAAATTGTTTCTCACGACAAAAGTAGTTATTCGGTTGAAAATCAATGCTTTCCACATTTTTTTATGTGCGATCATTGACTTCCGCAAATCCTACGCCACCTTCTTTTTAAGGCAAAAGGTAAAAGTAAAAAGGCAAAAGTGTGGGTCGTGTGGAATGGCCCACTTTTGCCTTTTGCCTTTTCACTTTTGCCTTCAACGTCCCCCGTTCATCGATTGCAAAAACTCGTCGTTCGATTGCGTGTGCCGCATGTGCTTCAACAAAAACTCGATGGCCTCGTCCGGTTTCATGTCCGCGAGGTGGTTGCGGAGGATGAACATCCTTTGCAAAGTGTCCTTGTCCATGAGCAGGTCTTCGCGGCGCGTGCTCGATTTTGTGAGATCGATCGACGGATAGATGCGCTTGTTGGCGAGGTTCCGGTCGAGTTGCAGCTCCATGTTGCCGGTGCCCTTGAACTCCTCGAAGATCACGCCGTCCATTTTGGAGCCGGTGTCCACGAGGGCCGTGGCGAGGATGGTGAGCGAGCCGCCGTTCTCGATTTTGCGGGCCGCGCCGAAGAATTTTTTGGGCTTGTGCAGCGCGTTCGCCTCGACACCGCCCGATAGCACCTTGCCCGAAGCGGGCGCGACCGTGTTGTAGGCGCGGGCGAGGCGGGTGATCGAATCGAGCAAAATGACCACATCGTGGCCGCACTCGACCATCCTTTTGGCTTTTTCGAGGACGATATTGGCCACGCGGACGTGGTTGTCGGCCTGTTCGTCAAAGGTTGAACTGATCACTTCGGCGTTCACCGAGCGTTTCATGTCGGTGACCTCCTCCGGGCGTTCGTCCACGAGGAGGACGATCAAATAGGCCTCCGGGTGGTTTTTGGATATAGCGTTGGCGATGTCTTTGAGCAAAAAAGTCTTGCCCGTTTTTGGCTGTGCAACAATCAACCCGCGCTGCCCTTTGCCGATCGGGCAAAAAAGCTCGATCATCCGGTTGCCGTAATCGCGGCCCGTGGGCGACATCAGGAGGTTGAATTTTTCCGTCGGGAAAAGCGGCGTCAAATACTCGAACGGCACGCGGTCCTTCACGTCTTTCGGGTCGAGGCCGTTGATCGAGGAGACTTTTAAGAGGGCAAAATATTTCTCGCCCTCTTTCGGCGGACGGATCGCGCCTTTGACGGAATCGCCCGTTTTGAGGCTGAAAAGTTTGATCTGCGAGGGCGATACATAAATATCGTCCGGCGATGTGAGGTAGTTGAAATCCGCCGAGCGCAGGAAACCGAAGCCGTCGGGCATCATTTCGAGCACCCCTTCGCCGTCCACGATGCCATCAAGTTCGACATCGAAACGGTCGCTTTTTATGGCGGGCATTTCCTCGGAAGGCTCCATTTGGCGCGGGCGGCCATAGTTTTCTTCGCCGCCTGGCCGGTTTTGGTAAAAAGCATCGTCGTCATCTTCCCCATTAGCGGGGACAAAATCGCCCTTTTGGTTGAAATCCTCTTCCATCCGGGGGCCACGGCGACGGTCGTTTTGGGGCGCGGCGCGGCGTTCGATGGTCCTGCGCTCCGGTGCGAGGGCGGTATTTTCGGCATCAGCAGCCTCTTGAACGGGCATGGGCGCGGGTTTTTTGATGACAAAACGGCGGACCTCCTGTTGGGCCTCCTCTTGCCGGGCCTCCGCCCTTTTGTCTTCTTCCTGTTGCTCGGAAATGGGGCCATCGACCGCCTGCTCAACGGCCGCTGCCGTTTCGTCCTCTGTTTTTTTGACGATGATCCGTTTGGCGGATTTGGCCGGGGCGGTCTGGGAGGCTGGCTCTGCCCGTTTTTTTTCAACAATGGGGGCTTCAACCTCCGCTGGCTTGCCCGATTTTTTGACATCGGAAGCGGTTTTCAGGCCACGGCTGGCGAGGGCCTGTTCGTCCAAAATCTTGAAAATGAGGTCTTGTTTGGTGAACTTGCCTGCGCCCTTGATGCCGAGACCGGCGGCGATTTCTTTGAGTTCAGGCACCAGCTTGTCGTTAAGCTGCAAAATGTCGTACATAATAAGGTGGGAAAATTAAAAAACGTTTCTCATCGCGGCCCGGACGGGCGCAGGATGTTTGCGGGTGTTGATTTTAGTGCTAAAAAGCGGAAATGGATTTGGTTAAAAAACGGAAAGCAACCGTCTGGAACGGGCAAACCGCAGATGATTGCGGGTTTTTCGGTCGGAAAAGTGGACTGATAAGAAGGATATGTTCGTGAACTTGTGGGCCGATCTGTGTTTTGGCCCGGCCATGCGCCCCGTGTTTTCGGGAGCAGCGTCCATCGGTTTTCGGTTGAAAAAAACTGGGGAATTTCACGGTCTGCCTTGCGATAAAACGCGGCCAACGTGGATTTGATGCGGCAAATGTAATTGGGTTTTTTAATTTCAATTATCATTGCCCCATTAAATTGGGCAATTATTTTGCCAAAAGAAGTTTTCGCCCCGGTTTTGATATTGCTGGGTTAAACGATCCAAACCCCAAAATTGTTGCCAACCGGGCTTTCATATTTTTTGAAAAAATACGTTTTTTGCTTTTTCATAAACAATTGTCCATCAATTGTTTGTCCAAAAAATCGACCTAAAAACAGTCCATTAAAATGCTTCAAGTAAAAGTTGTCCGCGACGAAAAACGCCGCATCATCGCGGGCCTCCGCAAACGGAACTGGTCGAACGACCAAATAAAGGTCATCGACCGGATCTTGAAAACCGACGATGCCCGACGCGCCGCCCAAAAGGACCTCGACGACACGCTCGCCGAGCAAAACCGCCTCTCGAAAAGCATCGGGCAGGCCATGGCGCAAGGCAAAAAGGACGAGGCCGAGGCCATGAAATCGCAGGTCGCCGCGCTCAAAGAGAAGTCTAAATTGTTCGATGAGCAAAAAGCCGCCGCCTCGGAGGAGCTGGAAAATATGCTCCTTTCCGTCCCGAACATCCCCCACAAATCGGTCAAACCGGGCAAGACCCCGGAGGACAACGAGGTTTTCAGGGACTGGACAAAACCCTTCCCCGTGCTCCCCGACGGGGCCATGCCGCATTGGGAACTGGCCAAAAAATACAACCTTTTCGACCTCGAACTGGGCGTGAAGCTGACCGGCGCGGGCTTCCCCGTCTATCGCGGAAAAGGTGCGCGCCTGCAACGTGCGCTCATCAATTTTTTCCTCGACGAGGCCATAAAAGCGGGCTACGAAGAGATCGAACCGCCCATTTTGGTCAATGCCGAATCCGCCCGCGGGACCGGCAACCTGCCCGACAAGGAAGGCCAGATGTACTATTGCGGCGAGGACCAATTTTACCTTATCCCGACGGCGGAAATACCCGTGACCAATATCGTGCGCGGCGAGATCTTGGACGCGAAAAACCTGCCCATCAAGATGACCGCCTTCACGCCGTGCTTCCGCCGCGAGGCAGGTTCGTACGGTGCGCACGTCCGCGGCCTGAACCGGTTGCACCAGTTTGATAAGGTCGAAATTGTGCTGATCGACAAGCCGGAGGACTCTTATAAGACCCATCAAGCGATGCTCCGGCACGTTTCGGGATTGCTCAACAAACTGGGGCTGCCCTTCCGCATTTTGCGGCTTTGCGGCGGCGATATGGGCTTTGCGTCGGCCTGCACGTTCGATTTTGAGGTCTTTTCCGCCGCCCAACCGAGCCTCGACGGCGGCACGGGGCTTGGCCGATGGCTGGAAGTGTCGTCGGTCTCCAATTTTGAGACCTTCCAAACGAACCGGATGCAGACGCGCTATCGCGACAGCGACGGGAAGACCCAACTTTGCCACTCACTTAACGGCTCGGCGATGGCCCTGCCGCGCATCGTGGCCGCGCTTTTGGAGAACAACCAGACGCCGGATGGCATCATGATCCCGAAGGTTTTGCAGAAATACACGGGTTTTTCGATGATTTGAACGTGGAAATTGATGATTTTTCGTAACAACTTAGCCATCAGCCCCAGAGGGGCGAAATATTGGTAGTATTTGAACGAACAACCTGATTTTTAGCCCCATCGGGGCGAAATCTTTACCATGCCAGCAACATTCCGCCCCGCTGGGGCAATGTCTTTGACTTAAGGAATTTAGCGCGTTGTTTTTCAATAGCCACAGGCTTCAGCCTGTGGATTTATGGGTGAAATTCAATCTGGCTTTAGCCGAATTTTGGCTAAAGCCGAGCAAATTAGCCAACTTTTCCCACAGGCTGAAGCCTGTGGCAATTGAAAAAAATGCTTAAGTCAATGACA
>JANOQP010000846.1:0-2335 GCA_031414895.1 Saprospirales bacterium | reverse complement strand
CGAGTTTGCCACCGCGCTTGAAGAAACGAGTTGTTGCGTCATTTCGATGGGCGAACTGCGTGGCCTGATGGTCGAACGGAACGACTTGACGCTCTTTTTTTTGAAGGTTTTTGGCCGCCGGAAACTCGAACTGGAACGGCGGTTGACCTCGCTCGTCTTCAAAGATTCGCGCAGCCGGATTGTCGAATTTTTGGTCAATTTGACCCAAGAAAAAGGCCAGCGCATCGGTTATGAATGGGTCGTTCGCAATTTCATCACGCACCAAGAGGTCGCCAATTTGACCGCCACGAGCCGCCAGACGGTCACCACGACGCTCAACGATTTGCGGGCGGCAAAGCTCCTCACGTTCAACCGGAGCCGTTTGCTGGTCAGGGACTTGGACAATTTAAAAACGCTGATAATCAATTGATTGTCAATGAATTAGCACAAAATGTACTCAATTTTCAAGGCCGTCTTTTTTCTTTTCCCACCCGAACGGGCGCACTATTTGACAATGGCGATGCTCGAAATTGCCCGAAAAATCGGGCCGATGCGGTGGGTTTTCCAACAAATTTTTTGCCTGAAAAAACCGTCGCTCGAACGCGATTTGATGGGCCTGCGCTTTCCGAACACAGTCGGCCTCGCAGCAGGTTTTGACAAGGACGGGCGATGGATCGAATCGCTCGCGATGCTCGGTTTTGGGTTCATCGAGGTCGGCACGGTCACGCCCCGGGCGCAGGCGGGCAACCCGAAGCCCCGGCTTTTTCGTTTAAAAAAGGACGGTGCGCTCATCAACCGGATGGGTTTTAATAACAAAGGCCTTGATGCGCTCGTCGGGCGGCTCAAAAAATGGCGCGAAAAAGGCTCGCCCGGCGGGGTCATTCTCGGCGGCAACATCGGCAAGAACAAGGACACGCCCAACGAGCTTGCCGCCGACGATTATGCGATTTGTTTTGAGAAACTTTTTCCATGGGTCGATTATTTCGTGGTCAATGTCAGCTCGCCAAACACGCCAAATTTGCGCGAATTGCAGGACAAAATCCCGCTCACGCGGCTGCTCGACCGGCTGCAAAAAATGAACTTCGGGCATGAAAAACCAAAACCGATCTTGCTGAAAATCGCGCCGGATTTGACGGAAAGCCAGTTGCTCGACATCGTTGAAATCGTGCGGGCCACAAAAATCGCAGGGGTCGTCGCGACAAACACGACCATCTCGCGGGCGAATTTATTGACCCCGGAAAGTGAAATTTCGGCCATCGGCGCGGGCGGCCTGAGCGGGCGGGCTTTGGCAAAAAAATCTACCGAAGTGGTCCGTTTTTTGCGAAACCATTTGGGCCATAATATCGTATTGATTGGCGTGGGCGGGATAGACAGTTCGGATTTAGCAGCGGACAGACTGCGTGAGGGAGCGGATTTGATTCAGGTTTATACGGCGTTTATTTACGAAGGGCCGGTTTTGGTGCGGCAGATTTTGTCAAAACAATAGAAATGTGCTTTAACATGAATTTCGATAAATAAATATGTGATCGCGGGTATTGACGGTCAGGGGAATTATGTTGAAACTTGCAGCCGCTTAAAAAAAACACTAGCGTTTTTGACAATCCTCCCCAACAGCAAGGGCTGCGGGCAAATAATTCGGTTCATGAACAACACATTTTTACAAACCATGACTGCACACCAAGAAGAAGGATCGCTGTTGAAAGACCCGCGGTTCTGGGTGATTGTTTTCGCCCTCGCCCTGTTCGCGTTCAGGGTGCTGTTCGGCTCGGAGCCGGGCGTCGTGACCATTCCGTGAGCAACCCATCAAGTGGAAACCATCAGCGCATTTGCCATGCCCCGGTCTTGATTCGTCGGACGATCAAATAGACCAATAATCCAATTGGGCCCGCGAAAAAGGTGAACACCAGCCCCGGAATCACCAGCAAATGCGCCAACTTGATCTCTCTGGAATCGTTGATCTGCCAGATGCCCGCGCAGAGGCTGAACGCCAAATAGTTCAGCCAGCCAGCCAGCATCATGTCCCTGTTTTGAAAAAAACGGGACAATCCGTCGAGTGAAAAGAGGTCGCCCTCGTTTCGCCCTTCGGCTATATTCTTCCCAATGACCCAAATGGCGGCCGTGACGAACATCAAAACGGCCAAAAAAGCGACCTGCTCGGTGAATCTGCCCCGTGGGAAAACAATCATCATGCACCACGGGAGGAGCATGGCAATGGTCGCGTAGTTGAACAGGTCGGCGGTGGTCATTTTTTTATGGTTTAAATTTTTTCGAAAGCCCAACGAATACCTGTTTGGGCTGTCTATTGATTTTAGGCCGCAATTGGCTCATGTTCCGAACCCGCTGAAGCACGGCCCGC
>JANOQP010000845.1:0-4907 GCA_031414895.1 Saprospirales bacterium | reverse complement strand
CCCTCGTTTTCGGCGAGTTTTCGGGGTTCGCCCGCGGCCAGGTTTGCCTGCCAAACGTACCGGTTCAGCCCGCTTTCGTCGGCGGTCTGGTAAAAACAAGTCGTGCCTTTTTCATCGAAACCCAAAAATTTGACCACCGGGAACGCGCCCGAACTGACCTGCCGCACCATGCGCCCTTTCGTGTCATATAAATAAAGGTGGTTGAAACCGCCGCGCTGGCTCTGCCACAAAAACCGGTCGCCAGGCCCCGGCACGAAAACGGCGGCGGCCTGCGGCTCGACCCATTTTTCGTTGGTTTCCTCAAAAAGCGTGCGGTCAAAATCGCCCGTTTCCGCGTCGTACATGTTCAGCCAAAAATGGTCGGTCTCCCGGTTGATCACAGCGACCAGCACCTTTTTTTCGTCGGGCGACCACGAAATATTGGTCAAATACTGGTCTTTCGGCCCCTCCGTTTTTAAAAAAACGGTCCGCCCGGTCGCGACATCGAACACGCCAATGGTCACCTGATGGCTCGTCGCGCCTGCGAACGGATAGCGGATCTTGCGGTCGGTCGCGGGCATCGAATCGAGAACATAGATTGGATATTCCGTGACCATGCTCTCGTCCATGCGGTAAAAAGCCAGTTTCGCGCCGTTTGGCGACCAAAAAGTGCCCTTAACGATGCCATATTCCTCTCGATGGACGGATTTTCCGACGACGGTGCCGTCCTTTTCGGCGCGGGCGACGACGGTCTCCTTTCCATTTTGGTCAAAAATTTTCAGGAAAGAAGCCTTTTCGTCGGTCGCCGCAAGCCGCATGGATTTTTGATGAAAATCAAGGTTGGCCAATTCCCGCTGGCAGCCGACCGTTTTTTTCAGCCCCGCATTTTCGGAAAAAGTGAAAACGGAATTTTCATGTTGGAAAAAAATGGACGTGTCCGAGAGCCACGTCATTGCCGGGAAATTTTTGGGCGCGGTAAAACCCAAATTTGACAGCCCGTCATTGACCTTTTGGGCCCAAAAAAGCGTGTCCGCCGTCAAGTTTTCGGCCTCGACGCGGACAATTTTATTGTCAAGAACATGGGAAAAACTGCGCGAATTGGGCAACCATTGAAGTTGCCGGAGGTTCGCCGGGGCGAGCGAGGTGCGGCCTTTCAGGATGGCCTCCTCCATGGTGAGCTGTTTTTTTTCTTGGGCGAAAAGGGCGGTTTGGGCAGCTAAAAAGCTGATTGTCAATAGGATAGAAATGCGGGTCATGCGGATTTATGGATATTTTTTGACGAAGGAAAGGTCAAAATTACCACAAGTTGCATCAATCAAAAGGGCCGGTTTGATATTCAAACCGGCCCTGATTTTTTTATCGCACGAATCAAATTTTCACAAAAGGCTTGACGATCGGTGTCTGATCCCCAAACCGGGAAATTTTTGCCCAATAAAGCCCCGGCGGCAATTCGGCCACGTTCAGCCGGGCCGTTCCAGAAGCGTCCTGCATGGTTTTTTGGATGCGACGGCGACCGGAAACATCCAAGATCTCTATTTTTTCAAATGAAAAATCAAGCGACTCTATTTTCAGCCAATCGCTGGTCGGGTTTGGTGAAAGGGTGATGGCATTGAACGGTTTTGACGAAAAAATGGCGGGTTTTGAGCGGTCGCCGCCGCCGATGGCCCCATCTGTTTGGATGGTGATGAAGCTGCGGGTCGGTGCAGGGGGCGTGGTCGGCAGGCAATCGGACAATGGTTTATCGATGGCACTTACCTCAACGTGATAAATGGTCGCGGGCTCCAATCCGGCCAGCCTGTGGACAACTTGTGCGGCATTGAGCGCGACGCTGACGGTTTCAGGTTCGGACGGATTGAGCAAATTGCCCGAACCATCGAGGGTTTGCGAATAGCGGACCTCATAATCCGAAAAAACGCCAAAACCCGGCTCACTTTCCGACCGCTGCGTGGTTAGCCAGCTCAACGTGGCGGCATCGGTTTCCACATTTTCGGCGCGGAGGCCGCGAACTGGGCCGGGCGCACCGATGATGCCCGGACAGGACATTGGTTCGGCACAAAAAAGCACTTTTCGGACACCAAAACCTTGCCCGTTGCCGGGAATTCCGCCCGTACCAATCAAACCTGTCCGGGTAATCCTGATTCTTTTTATGGAAACACCGGGGATGACCTCCGCCCCCAACCTGACCCATTGACTTCCGTTGTTTTGGTAAAAATCCAAGCTGGTCAAAGCATACCAGCATTTTTTGCACTCATCGAAATAGTCCAATTTGAGCCGTCCCCGGCTCCATGTGAACAGGTAAATGGTGTTTATTTTTTGCGCGGCATTGAAGGTGATTTCGACAACATTGGGGTTTGGGCTCATTGAGCTGTGGCCTAACCAGCCGAGGTTTTGAGGGTCTTGCGAAAGGTCATCGCATATCCCTGCAGTCAGCATTTCTTGCATCGAGCCCTGAACAACGGGCGCGGTTGTGAACGTAAAATCCTGCCCAATCTGCAAAAGACAGCTTGCCTGCGCGGGCGCGCTGCAATCCCCGGCAGCCAAAACCGCAATGTTCAGGTCGTCCCTTTGCAAAACCTCGCTGTTGGTAGCCGGGTTTTTGCCGACGGGCAGCACGACGAACTCGTATTGCAGGGCAGGGGTCAAGCCCGTCACCACAATCTCGGTGCGGGAGGCGGGCAGTTTTTCGGAGTGCAGCGTCCATTCATTGAGGTCAAAATCGGCCATTGGGAGGGTCAAATCCGTGTTGGTAGTTATGTGGACGCGATAATAGACCCGATAATATTGGATGTTCTGCGAGGCAACGGGCAGTGGCCATTGTATCCGCACACCATCACAGCACGCACCCGAGACGGCGAGGGTGAGCGCGTCCACTTTGGGGTCGGCCTCGTTCACGCCCAGTTTTACGAAGATGGGGGTCTCGGAGATGGTCAGGCTGGGCGTGCCGCCGTTTATGGCATACTTTGTTCCCAAAATTGAAAGCGAAACGAGGCTTCTTTTGCCAAATTCGTTGGGGATTTCCACCTCGGTGCGGGTGACATCTGGTGATGTTATATCATTTCCCCCATAATCAACTGTGTTAAATAGAAGTGTCCCAGTCGTTGCAAAATCTGATGCAGTCCCTGACCATGCGACAAGTATTTTGTCGGTTTCGTTCGTGCCTTTTTGAAACAGATAGCAAATCAACTTCCCTCCGTTTGCAAAAGGGTCATTTCCGTTCAAATCCACAAAGTTTGCAGCTATCTGTTTCTTATAGGTATAATCTTTGAGCACGTTCTGTAAGGTCCTGATAAAATACCAGCTTTTTTTGGGGACATTAAAAGCGTTCAAAAGACCCACATGACCAAACTGCCCATCGCCAAGTCCGGGGTCGTCGTTGAGCTTGTACACAAATGCTTTATCCAAGCCGCGGCCGTCAGACCTTGCCGCATTTAGCTCCAAAAAACTCCGCATCAGCCATTGCCCATGCGTGTAGGGCATGTCCTCGTTACTGAGGTTTGCGTCCACTTCCACTCCCGTTTGGGTCAGGTCGCCATCCGAATCATAGCCAAATTCGGACACCCAGATTTCCTTGGCGGCAAGGTCAAAGGTTTTTTCCGCGCTGGTAGCCGTTGTTGCCAAGGCGCCTATCAATTTTTCCACCCTATCTTTTAGTCGCTCCTCATTCGCCTCTGGATGGATGCCCTTGTTTGCCCCGCCGGCACCGAAAAAGTTGTACCCAAATTTAAACTGGTCGTTTGGGCTGCCCAATTCGTTGCCGCCAGCATCATACACAGCTCCGCCAGTTGAACAATAATGGTGAAAATTGAGCACATCAAATGGCACTGGGGCATTTGCGTTCCGGCTGTTCGTCCCCGTGTAAAGTTGGTCAATCATATTTTTGACATAGTTGTGGCGAAAATCCACCAACCCCGTGTAGACCACCTTGATGCCGGGGTCAATGTTCTTGATGCCCAAATATCGGGGCTGACCGCCCACCTGCACGTTTGGGATGGCAAATTGAGGGTCATTAAAATGGCCGTCGTAAAATGCGCTCAATAAAGCACCGTACTCTTTCGGTCGAAAGCATGCATAGATTGGCTGCAAAGCCTCGATTTTGGCCGTCTCGAATGGATTGACTTGATTGCCCGCAGCATATTGGATATCGTAATCCTTCCAAAACTTGTCGGCCTCGTTCCATGCCTCCATGTATTTGAGCTTGACCCGGAGCGAAGAAGTGGGCAAATCCCGAAAAGTGCCCTGTTCGATATGCCAATTGATGAACCCCGTCCGCATCAGGCTTGTTGGTTGAAACCAAACATTGCCAAATTGGGCGGCCATCAGCGTCCCCCATTTGGCAAATTGGAGGTAATCAACCGGGTTCGCGAACCTTTGGGCTGGCAGTACATGCACCTCGTTCCCAGGATAGTTCACTATGTTTTGTTGGTACATGGGCAGATAGCTTTGTGCCATTGGATTGTTGTCGCAAACCGGGCGGTACCAGGCCAAGTTGCCATCGCCCGGTTGGAGGCCAAAATATTCGGGCGCCAACCGGTTCAAAACCGGGGCAGCGTTGAACATCCGGTACGTTTTCACGAGGTCGAGCGCGCGGTTTTGGTTGTAGCTGAACGACCATTTGTGCTTGCTCGAGACATAGGAAATCCCGACGGGGTTCAACGGACATTTGACATCCTGCCCGTTGGGAACTGGCCCGGCATCGCTTTCCCAATCATGGAAGACCCGGACGGTCTTGAAAAGTGCGGTTTTTTGGAAGTCCGCCCGGTCGACCAAAATGTTCACACCGATGAACTGGTCCATCGTCGGGGCTGTCCAAGTGGCCTGTCCGAGCAATGTTTGGATGGTGGAAACTGCGAGGCAAAAGAGGGTAAAAAATCGATTTTTCATAGGAAAGAAATTGGCTCATGTTCCGAACCCGCTGAAGCACGGCCCGC
>JANOQP010000844.1:0-7407 GCA_031414895.1 Saprospirales bacterium | reverse complement strand
GCGTCGTCGAGCGACTTGTTTTTCTGTTCAAAAACAAGGTTGCCGACGCGGTCGAAAACGCGGAAGGCGCGCACTTTTTCCACTTTTTGATGGGCAAAAATCTTAAAAATTGAGTTCTCGGCCGAGCCGGGCATAAAGGCAGTCGGGGCGAATATTGGCAGGTTTTCCTCGACCATTATTTTCAGGTTGGTCTCGGCGCGACAGCCGTTTTCGTCGGTGATTTTTATCGTAAATTGAGCATTTTTCTCCGGTTTTGCCCAAATAATGGGCGAATTTTGAACGGGTAGGGCCGTCAAATTTTGGAGCCAAACCCAGTCGAGCACACTCGTATCAACGCTGAAAACCGGTGCCAGCCAGACCGAATCGCCGCACCAAATGGTCGTGTCGGCGGGCAGTTCGACGGTCAAAAAAGGCGGGTCGGTCAGCACGACATTCCGCTCGGTCGAGCAGCCGTCTTTGTCCGTAATTTTTAGGTTGAAAACGCCGGGTGCGAGGCTCGAAAACAACTGGTTTTGGCCGGGCTGCCCGCCGTTGAGCGAGATGGTGATCGGCGGGTTTCCGCCCGTGATGCCCAAAATTTCGATCATGCCGTCGGTCATGCCGTTGCAGGTCGGCCCCGTTTCCTCGATCAAAACATCGGTGATAAAATTTTGCGAAGCCGTCACCTCGACCTCGTCCGTGGCCGTGCACCCGGTCGCCGGGTCGGTCGATGTGAGCTGATAAATGCCGGGTTCGGCGACGGTCAAAACGGGCGCGGCGGGGTCTGGCACGAAGCCGCCGTGGCTGGTTTCTGCCCAAAAAATGGTCGCGCCGTTGGCCCCATTTTGCGGGTCGCCGATCTCGGTCGCGGGTTTGTCGCAGGTCAGTTCAAAATCGGGGCCGGCGATCGCGGCGGGCGTTTTACCGACGGTCACTGCAACGGTCGAGGCATCGCCCGGGCAGCCCGCGATGCCCAAAATTTCATATTTGAAAAAATAGTCGGCGGGCGGGAGGTTCGTCAAATTGAGCGTCGCTGCAGGCGCGTTGAAAAGCCCGGCGGGCGCAAGATTTTGCGAAATGTCCGACCAAAAACCGCCCAAATCTTCGCCCGTCAAAAGGCCCGAAATCGAGATTGTTTGGGTCAGGTTTTCACAAAAAATGGCCGTCGCGGCAGCCGTCCCCGCGTCGGGCGTTTCGATGATGGTCAGCGTTTCCGCCGAGGTCGCGGCGCAAACGGGCGGCACGGTTCCGGCCAAAATATAGGTCACCGTATAATTGCCCTCGGCGCGCCCGGCCGGGTCAAAAAGGCCGTTTTGCAGCGGGTTTTGCCCCGAAACGCCCGGGCCGGCGGTCAAAAACCAGCCGCCCGGCGCAATCCCCGTGCAGTTCAACGTGTTCAGGTCGAACGGTTGGGCGGCGGAATTGCAAAGGCTCGCCGTTGCCGGATTGGTGCAAACGATGGGGCAGCAATCCAAAATTTTCACAAAAACCGTGTCGCTCACGGCCTTGCACGGGGCGATATTATTGGCCATCATGGCCACAAAACGGAAGGTCTGCCCGGCGGGCCAGCCCGTAAAATCCTTCGCCGTCCACCCGCCGGGCGGGGCGGGCGCATCGATGCTGGCCCAGTTCGGGTTGGGGTCGCCCGCGATGACGAGCGCGTTGAAATCGAGCAAAAACGGCTGGCTGCCCGCGCTGAAATTGCAAATTTCGACCGCGTTTTTTATCGAAAAAACGGTCTCGACAACCACGGTCGCGACCGCCGAAGTGTCGGAGCCACAGGTCAAATTAAGGTCTGAAACGACGAGGCGGAATTTGTTTTGTGAAAAATTGACGGTTGTCGGCGGGGTGAAATTAGCAGTGTTCGCGCCGGGAATATTTGTCCAAATGCCGTTCGGTTGCTGGATTTGCCATTGAAAAATAGGGGAAATCCCACCCGTCGCCGTGCTGGAAATCGCCTGGTCCCCACCAAAACATTCCGAAATCGATTGCGGCTGCGCTGAAATTTTCACGTCCGAGTGGAGCAAAACTTGCGCAGCCGAAGAGTTCGCCGGGGCGCAATTTGCGGCGGTCGAACTGGCCACCATTTGGTAAAAAAACGTCCCGGCCGTGTTCATCGGGGGCGTGAAATTTGGGGCATTTGCACCCGGAAAATTTGTCCACGGCCCCGCCGCCGATGCCGACGACTGCCATTGAAATTGGGGCAAAACACCACCCGTCGCGCCCGAAACCAGTTGAATATTGCTGCCGGCACAGGATTCAAAATTTTGTGGCTGCGCTGAAATCGTCAAATTCGGGGCCACCAAAACCGTCGCCACGAGCGAGGTATCGTTGCATTGGCCGTGGATGGAGCGGAGGACAGCGCGGAAAAATTGGCTGCCCGCCGTCGCCGAATTTGGGGTCAAACTGGTCGTGACCGCCCCCGGAATATCGACAAATGGCCCGTTTTGGCCCACCGCCGATTGCCATTGGATCGCGCCGCCCGCATTCGTGAGGGTCAAAATTTCGCCGCCGCCGAGGCATTCAGAAATGTTTTGCGGCTCGGTCGTAAAGCTCACGACCGCGTCGATGGTCACGGCTGAATTTCCCGAAATGACCGACCCGCAGCCCGATCCAATTGAGCCCAAAAGGAGGCGGTAGATCACCACTCCCGGCACGTTCGGCGGCGCGAAATTGGGGCCGTTCGCACCTGGGATGTCCATGAACGGGATGTTGCCCGCCGTGGTCGATTGCCATTGAAAAGTGAGGTTGCCCGCGCCGCCCGACGAGGTCGTGGTGATCAAAATCGGGCTGCCCTCGCAGCCGGAAAAGTCCATCGGCTGCGTTAAAAGCACCGGGTCGGGGAAGATTTGCGCAGCCGAAACCGCCGTCGTGTCGCGGCAAAAACCGTTCGGCGAACTGATGATGAGCCTAAAAAATGTGCTGCCAGCGGTCGTCGAATTTGGGATAAAATTGTCCGTATTCGCCCCCGGAACATTCAAAAACGGCCCATTTTGATTGGCCGAACTTTGCCATTGAAAGGTCAATATGCCCGACCCGTTGGCCGTCGCAACGAGCGGGTCGGTGCCGCCGGTGCATTCCGAAACGGGGATTGGCTGCGCCAAAATATTGATCGCGCCGTCCAAAATGACCGTCGCGACCTGCGACGTGATTTGCGGGCAACCGCTGCCCGGCGCCGCGTTGACGACTACATGGTAAAAACTGCTGCCGGGCGTGTTCGGCACGTTGAAATTGGTGGCCGTCGCGCCGGGAACATTGACGAAAGGCCCACCCGCATTGACCGAATTTTGCCATTGAAAACCGAGTGGGGCAATGCCGCCCGTGGCCGCCACGACAAGCGAAATTGGGTTGCCGAGGCAGCCCGAATGGTTGTCCGGCTGGTCGGTGATGATGATGTTTGGGGCGATTTTCGCGGCTGCGACCACCGAAGTGTCGGGGCAAAGCCCGCCTGTTGCGCTCACGATTGCCCGGTAAAAAATGGTCCCAGCGGCTGCCGATGGCGGGGTGAAAATGGAACTTGACGCGCCCGAAATAGTTGAAAATGGGCCCGTCATGTTGGCCGCACTTTGCCATGAATGGTTCAAAACGCCCGCCCCGGTCGCGGTGACGGACATCGTTTTTGCGCCGCCGATACACTCCTCAAAATCGGTTGGGCCGCTGGTAATATTGACCCCACCGCCCATGTTCACGCTCGCCTGAAACGACGCAACGGGCGCGCAACCACCCGCCGAAGTGCCGACGATGACGATGTAAAAAACAGTCCCCGACTGGTTTTGGACATTGAAAACGGGCGAATTTGCCCCGAAAATGGGCGAAAAAGGCCCTGCCGCGCTCGTCGAGCTTTGCCATTGATAATTGAGCGGCGCAAATCCCCCGGTCGCGGCAACGGTCAAATCGACGGTATTTCCGAGGCAACCAATATAGCTGTCCGGCTGGTCAGTGATGGTCGTCGGGGCCACGATTTGGGCGGCTGCAGCGATGGACGTGTCGCGGCAGAACGCATTTTGCGAACGCACGATCATCCGGTAAAAAGTAGTGCCGACGACGGCGGATGGCGGAGTGAGGTCGGGGCCAAAATTCGCGTAGTTCACCCACGGCCCGGTCGCTGCTGCCGCCGATTGCCACTGATATTGGATCGCGCCGGTGCCGTTTGCGGTCGGGTTCATTTGGAGTTGCCCGCCGGTGCATTCAGCAATCGGTTGCGGCTCGGTGTTTATCGAAACCGGCTCGTCGAGCGCGAGGCTAGCGGTCAGCGAGGTAAGCACGTTGCAGCCCGCGCCGGAGGTCGTGATAACGGCCTGAAAATAGGTGATCCCGGCCACGGCGGTCGGCGAAAACGTCGGATTGGTCGCGCCCGAAACGGGCAAAAACGGCCCAAACGCGCTCCCCGAACTCGTCCATTGAAAGCTATAATTGCCGACGCCGCCCATCGCGCCCGCGGAAAAAACGACCGCTTGGCCGAGGCAACCGGTGAACGAAACGGGCTGTTGCGACATGACCGGATCGGCCACGACGGTTTGGGTGACGACAATAGAGGTATCGCGGCAATATCCGTTGGTCGAAGTGACCACGACGCGGATATAAAACGTGCCGACAGTCGCTGCCGCCGGGGCCGCCGATTGCGAATTTGCCCCAAAATTGGTCCATGGCCCGGTCGCGGCGGTCGCGCGCTGCCATTGATATTTCGGCACGCCACCGCCCGTTGCGGCCACCGTGAACGGGGCATTTCCGCCCTGGCAGACGGTGACCGGCTGCGGTTCGGCGGTGATCTGAACGGGTTCGTCCACTTTTATTTGGGCAGAAATTGAAAAATCGGACTGGCACCCCGGCTCCGCACCGCTCGCCAACATCCGGTAATAGTTCGTCCCAAGGGGCGGAATAAAATCATAAACCGGGGCGTTCGCGCCGGGGATGTCCGCCCACGGCGCACCGTTCACGAGGCTGGTCTGCCATTGAAAAACGGTGGTCGGCGGGCCGCCCGTGGCCGAACTTGTGAGCGAAACCGCTTGCCCAAAACAGGCGGTCGCGGCCTGCGGGTTGCCCACCACATTGACATCGGGATGGGTGATCGCGACGACAAAAAGGGTGTCCGCGCAGCCTTTTTTGGAGGAAATGCCCCGAAAATAGATTGTTCCGACGATGTTGCCGAGTGCCGTGACGGTTTTCACAGTGGAAATTTGGGCCCACGGCCCGGTCGGGTTTGGCGAGTTTTCCCAACGATATCCGGTGCCAAATTCATCGGCCTGATTGGTCGCAAGGGTCAATATTTGCGAACCGCCAAAACATTGGTGGACCGTGTCGGGCTGCGCCAAAAGGGTGAACGGCGCAATCGGCGCGGTGCATTTGTTGAGGCAAAAATTGTCGAGATAAAGGATGTTGGAAGCGTTGCCGGTGCCCTCGAATTTCACCAAAAACCGGATGGTCACCGTCGCGCCCGCAAAAAGCGAAAGGTCGAGCTGTTCGCGCCGCCAATCGCCGCAATCGTTGGGCGAAAAGACGGTCCCCGCGATCGCGCCGAAAGCGGTGTTCAGTTTTTCGGCGGTCGTCGGATAGGTCGTGCCGCCACATGGGAAGGTCGGCGCGTCATTTTTATCGAACAAAAGGAAGGGCATTTTTCCGCAATCGCCGGAGGCGGTGATGGTCAATCGGCCAAAATTGTTGCAAAAATAAGGCTGTTCGCGGGCGAGGTCGAAGCTCAAAATCGGCTTCGTCAAACCTGTGAGATCGATCGGGCCGATGATGAACTCAAATTCGTTGGCATCCGAATTGGTGCCGTCCACGACCATCGCGAAATCCTGTTCCGTCGGGCAATTGGTCGTCAGCCCGACCGGGCGGATTGCCGCCGAATCCTGCCACGTCATCGAAGGGTCGAGAAGGTTGTTTTCAAAATCGTGGCAGAGGTTTGCGACGGTTGGTTTTTGCTCGAAGAAGCCGCAAATCGAGTTGTCGTATTGATAAAGGTCGAGGCCGCCGCCGTTGATCGCGGTCAGTTTGACCTGAAAATCGTGCGTCCCGGGCCCTGCATTTATCGGCGAAAGCTCCATATCGGCGGATTGGCCGGGCGCGATCGTTGCTGCATTTTGGGTAAAAATACCGAGCGTTGCGCCGTCCAAAAACAGTTCATAATCGAACGAAATGGCCGGGGCAGTTCCGTTGTTTTTGATCCGCAAAACGGGCTTGAAGGTCGGCGTGCAGCTCACCAATTGTGGGAAAACGATGGCCTCAAAGGCCAGTTCGTCTGGCGCATCGACCGGGACAAGGCCCTTGCTTTCGAGCAAAAACCGCCTGTCCGATTGATAAACGGCATTGGTCACGCGGTCTTTTTGCCCCGCCGTGAACCGGTCGCCGCTGCAATAGCTCATGTAATTGCGCCGCGAATTGTCCCAAATCCCGGTCGCCGAACAGGGGTTTGTCACGCCGCAATCGGCCTGTTTGTGGGGCGGCGTGTCGCAAACCTCGTCGCCCTCCGCCGTGCAATCGTTGTCGAGCGGGCAATCGGTCGTCGTCGATCCCTCAAAAGTGTGGGCAAGGTTGAACGCATGGCCCATTTCGTGGGTCATTGTTCCGCCGAGGCCGCCGAACGAATTGTCCTCGATGACCGTGCCATCGTAATTGTTCGCAAAACCGGAAAAACCGGGGTAAAAAGCATAGCCCGCAGCGAAACCATTGATCGCGTGGAAGACCCAAATATTGTAATACTCAAAAACGGGCCATTTGCTCAAGTCCTTCAACGTGTTTGCGGGTGCGCCGGGGCTGCCCTGAAAACTCGAACCGAAGGTCGCGTAATCGGGGACCGCGCTCGCGTTTATCCGGTTGATCCCGGTCGTTGGGTTGCCCATCGGGTCGCGCCGGGCGAGCTCGAAACGGACGTTGAGCGGCGTGCCGAGGCCGTTTTGGTTTGCCCAGCGGTTGTTCAAATTGGCCATCGCGGCGGCCACTTGCGCGGCGGAAATGTTCGAGCCGGTGCCGACCGCCTCGCCGAGGTGAAAAATATGGACGACCACCGGGATGACGGGTTCTTGCCCGCACCTTTTTTGGACGGGCGCAAAAAGGGTGGGAGGGCCTGCGGGGCCTTTTTTGTCAAAAAAACCGGGCGGAAACTGGCCCGTTTTTTTGAGGAAATTCAGGTTTTCGGTCGTTCCGCAATCGCCCTCGGATTGCCCGAAAACCGGATTTTTTATCAAAAAAAAGGCAAAAATGGCGCAAAAAAGGGCTGGCAGAAGTTTTGGCTGTTTCATGTTTGGCGTGCGGTCTTAAAATTCATGGGTGAATGTAGTGCGGGTTTTTTGTTCAATAAAAAGAGATTGCAAGTGACCGTTTTGCTGCCCGCAAATCAATCTTTGCCCTCCGAAATTCAAAACAAAAAAGAGATGGCCAAACCCGCCGATGAGCAAAATTTGACCCCGCTGATGGGTCAATATATGCAGG
>JANOQP010000843.1:0-1573 GCA_031414895.1 Saprospirales bacterium | reverse complement strand
ATGAAAATTGGATTTTTTCTTTTTCAAAAAAATGTCGAAAAAGGCGCAAATGCTCCACAAACGAACTGAAAATCAAGACCTTTTGACCATTTTCGGCAATTTCGCGCCAAGTTTCAATGACGGTGGAAAATTTGCCGGACTCGTCCGCGAACTCTTTTTTCACCAAAACCGGATGGCAGGAAAGTTGCCGCAGCCGCAACAAAGCGGGCAAAACCTGTCGGCCATAATTCAGCCCGGTGACCAATTCCGGCTGCGCAATCAAGTTGCGGACGGCCGATTTTTCGCGCTCATAAAGGCTGCGTTGCGCGTCGGGCATTTCACAAAAAATGAACTTTTCGGTGAGCGGCGGGAGGTCGGCGGCGACCATGTTTTTTGTCCGGCGAAGCACAAACGGGGCGGTCATTTTCCGCAGGATTTCGAGCCGCCGCGGGTTTGTGCCGCGCTCGATTGGGCCGCCAAAATGTTCTTGGAAAAAACTGGCCGAGCCGAGAAGTCCTGGGTTCAGCCAATCCATTTGGGCAAAAAAATCGGCCAACCGGTTTTCGACGGGCGTTCCAGTTAGGGCGATTTTATGCTTCGCGGGCAGCGTTCGGAGGGCTTTGGCGATTTCGCCCAATCGGTTTTTTACAAAATGAGCTTCGTCAAGAACGATTGTTTGCCAATCTATTTTCTGCAAAAGTTCGACATCGGCCAAAACTGTTTGGTAGGTCGTCAAGACAATATCTTGTCCTGCAAGGTCTCTCGCCGAGCGATGGCGACTTGGCCCGGCATGGCGATAAACAAAAAGGTTCGGCGCGAAACGGGCAATTTCCCGCTCCCAATTGAACAAAATGGAGGCCGGGGCAACAATCAAGGCGCGCATCGGTCGGACGGTCTCCTCAAATATTTTGAACAAATCGAGCTGCAAACGGGAGTCTTTCGACGGTTCGTTTTCGGCGGTTTTTTGCCCGTTTTTTTCCTTTGAAAATTGGAGGAGCGCGATGGTTTGCAGCGTTTTTCCGAGACCCATCTCGTCGGCGAGAAGTGCGCCGGAACCGTTTTCGAGATGCCCCGCGAGCCAGCGAAAACCGTCCAATTGATAGGGATAAAGCTGTGCGTCAAGTTTTTTTGAGGGCGACAAATCGGACGCAACAGATTGAAAGTCAATGGGTTGCGCCGATTTTTCTACATCAAAAATTTCGTTCGCCAGCGATTCGTGCTTTTTGGAAAGCCGCAAACCGTCGGCGGTCTCTTTCCCAAAAAGCGCGGCCATTTCAAACTTGGAAAACCAGTCTTCGGGCATCGGCCAAAACGAGCCGTCGGGCAATTGAAAAAATCGGTCGCCGCTGCGGATATTTTTCAAAAACCTGCCAAAGGCAATCCTGAATTCCCCGATTTCAACCTCGCCAAAAAGGTCGAACCAATCGTTTTGGTGCCGGGTTTTCAGGTGGATCTTGGCGGGCGCAAGGCAGATTTTTTTGTCCCCAAAATAAGGTTCGACGATTTTGAAGCCAGCATTTATCAGCGCGTTTTGATGCTCGGCCAGCCAACCGGCGGCGGCCATAAACGATTGATTTTCAATAAGTTGCAACCG
>JANOQP010000842.1:0-2673 GCA_031414895.1 Saprospirales bacterium | reverse complement strand
CAATGACATTGCCCCAGCGGGGCTACCACCTAAATAGATACGAACACGGTATCTAAAAAAGCTCCTTGCCACTCAAATCCCGCCAACAACGGTCTCCAATTGCTCATCTTCGAGTTCCAACTTTTTTCGCAGCCGGTAACGCCCTTTTTTGATCGATTCTGCCGAAACGCCGAGCATGGAGGCCATTTCGCGCATCGACATGCCCATTTTTAGGAGAAAAAACAGGCGCGTTTCGGCTGGTGAAAGTTCAGGGAACTGATGCCGCAGCCGTGCCAAAAAGCCCGGGTGCACCCGCTCGAAATAGGTCTTGAAACGTTCCCAATCGTTATCGGTAAAGATATTTTGGCTGTAAAGTGCCTCGACATCTTCCGTTTCGGTGGAGGCATTCCGGCTGGACGAGGGCAACGTAAGGGCCTCGATCTGCTGGTTTTTTTCGACGATAAAACGGGTAAAATCCTCCAGTTGCTCGCGTTGGAGGGCCATTTCGGCCTCGGCTTGGCGCAAAAGGGCGGCCTGTTCGGAGGCGGCTTTTTCGGTTCTAAAAAGTTCATTTTTTTGGCGCAGCCGTGCAGAAACGACGATGCCGACCGCAGCAAAAAGCCCAAAAGTGCCGACAAACCATTTTCGCTGCCGCTCTTGGTCGGCGACGGCGGCGAGCGTGATGACTTCGCGTTTGTGCGCGTCGGCTTTTTCGATCTCGAGGAGGTCTTGAAAATGGCCTTTTTCGTTCGATTGATAAATGCTGTCCGAGAGCGAACGGTATTTTTTGAGGCTCTGAAAAGCGGCTGCCATTTGGCCGTCGGCTTCCAAAAGGTTGGACAACGCGCCTGCTGCCAAAGCCTGTTTGGGCAAATTGCGGATCATTTCGGCCAGTTTCAGCGACTTTTCAGCACGGGCTACGGCCTCTTTTTTTTGGCCGATGGCCGCAAAACCTTCTGAAAAAAGCTGCTCGCGCAGACATGCCGCCTGCGGAATATTGGCGATTTCGGCGGGCAGCCGTTCGGCGGCGCGGAGCGAATCGAGGGCTTCGAGCGGCTTTTTTTGCGCCAAACGCATCCGGGCAAAATACATCAGCCAGCCGCCGCGATAAAAAAGCAGATTGCCCGAGGCCGTCAGCCCGAGGTTTTTTTGGATCAAAACCGCCGCTTCGTCGTGCTTTTTTTGTTCCAAAAGGGCGATGGTGAGCCCCGATTCGAGGGCGACCGCCGCGTCCGGCACCGCTTTTTTGGTTGAAAAAGTGAGGCCGTCGCGGGCGGCGGTCTCCGCTTTTTTCCAATCTTTTTGGATGATATGACATTGGGCGAGTGCCCGCGAGGCATTGAGTTGCCCAATCGAATCGCCGCTCGCCCGCAAAATGGGCAGCGCCTCGGCCAGCCGATTGCCCGCGCTGATCGGACGGTTTTGCTCCATGTCGAGGTCGGCGAGGAGAATCAAACTCATGCTGATATTGGCCGAATCGGCACCCGCTCGCGCCCGCGTTTCGGCTTTTTCGTAAAAAAGTCGCGCTGAATCGGGGCGGCCCTGAATCGAAAAAATATCGCCGCGCTGCAGGTCGATCCATGACCGCGTCGGGTCGCCGATTTGGGGCATTTTTTCGTACTCGTTGTAGTACAAAACGGCCAATTCCATGCTTTCGACCTCGCCGAACAAAACGCGGATGAACGCCGTGTCCACGTCCACGCCCGTCGGCAGGTGTTGGAGGCGGGCGGCGAAGACGGCGGGCGGCAGTTTGCCCGAAAAAATCGAGTCCGGGAGCTGCCGGAACGCCGCGCTCAAGGCTGGCGGCTGTTTTGTTTTTTGGCAAGCGAAAAAGAGGGAAAAGGAAAAAACGAGCGCCGAAACGGCTGCGAAACGGGTGATTAAAGCCATATTTTGCGATGTCCACTTTTTTGTCCACGCCCAAAATGAGCGGGGCGAATGAGAGAATGCGGTCATTTGTCCGTCGGAAAACCCGTTCGGCAATACCAAATGAAAACGGTTGAAAACAGAACCGTGAAAACTCGAGTGCCCGGATCGGCTCAAAAGGGACCACCAAAAAGGCCGGTTCGGCACTCGTTTTTTTAGAGCGGTGAAAGTAGAAAAGCTGCGGCGCGTGTTGCCGGTTGAGTTTTTTTTCGGTGTATTTTTTTTGCGGGCTTCCTCAAAATACACGGCAAAAAGGCCTTTTTCATTCCAAAAAGGCGCGTAAACGCGATGTCCACTTTTTTGTCCGACCTTTAAAATCAGTATTGTCTTGGTTTTTAAGATGTTTGCACGTCCATTAAAAATCAATGTGCTATCCCCTTCGGGATGGCAATGCCCAGCGCCCCGAAACCGACCTATTTTTAATCGTCATTTTTTGTTCAATCCAGTTACGCAATAGGCCAGCTTTGTTTCCGACCGTGTAACCAATCTTTTTTTTACAATCTCATGATTATAGCACACACGACAACCTCCTTTGCCGTGCAAGCCACCATTTCTGGCTGCAGACCGGCACCTTCCTTTTGCCAAACCCAAAAAGATTGGGCCGCGCGCCTGGCCTTGCTGTTCCTCTTGGCCATCGGCCTCGGGCAGCCGCTCCATGCAGGCGGGAACCCGCCGCCGCTCATGTTCACCCTGGGCACCTATGGCCCGACGAGCGTGGTGGCGGGGGGCAACACGACGGTCACCCCGACGGTAGCCCCTGTGGGTATG
>JANOQP010000841.1:0-21397 GCA_031414895.1 Saprospirales bacterium | reverse complement strand
GCAAATTAGCCAACTTTTCCCACAGGCTGAAGCCTGTGGCAATTGAAAAAAATGCTTAAGTCAATGACATTGCCCGCTGGGGCTAAAAATTACCGGTTTTGCCAAGTCCTACCAATATTGCGCCCCGCTGGGGCTGGTTTCAATCTATCATTATTGCTTTAAAAAACCAGCCTTCTGCGCCCCCAAAACGGCGACATAAAAGCCTGGTTTCCAATTATTTACGTTCAAATCGAACGCTGCGCCGGCCGGTTTTTCGCCCTCGAAAACCAAGCGCCCGCCCGCGTCGAAAATCTGCACCCGTCCACCGTCAGCCGTCAGCCGTCCACCGTCGATGGTCAGCCGCTCGGCCACCGGGTTGGGCGACACCCGCAGATTATTTCTTGAAAAATTTGTTGAAAAAATGCCCGTCGATGCCCCATCAAAAAGGGCCTTTGCCGCTGTCGGCGTGAGCGCAAAATCATGGATCTTCACCTCGTCGATCGTGCCCTTGAAATTAAAATCGGCCATGCCCGGCAACATTTGGCCCATCAAAAAAGGCAAATTGGCCGTCCTTATTTTCCCCGAAAGGGGGCGAAAGGCATTCAGTTCCCCGTTCAAATAAATCGCCATCAACTGCCCGTCGTACGTCGCCGCGACGTGGTAAAAACTGTCTTTTTGAAACGAAAAATCGGAATCGAGGTCGCCAACGGATGCCTCGGTGTTCACCGTCCAGCGCAGTTTTTGGTCGGGCGTGAACGAGATTTTCCAGCGGTTTTGCCACGAACCGTGCGAAAGCAAAAAGGATTCTTTCGCCGGGAAATCGGCCGCTTTGAACCAACAGGAGACCGTGATGCCGTCCTGAAAATTCAAAACGGGCTGCACCGGGACGGTCACGCGGCTGTTTGCACCGTTGAAATAACTGGCCCGCCCGGCTGCGCCAAAATTGTCCAAAACATAGCTCGTCGCGAACGGGATCCCGTGCAACTGATTGATTGTCAAGTCGTTGCCGTTGCCGGAGAAATTATAATGGGCCACGAGGTTGCCCGCCGTCGGGCTGAAATTTTTCACCAAAATCTTCGTCGCGGCCTCCGAAAAAAGGCCCTCGTCGTCGGTCACTTTTAGTTTCACGTCAAAAATCCCGTCCGCGCCGGGGGCCGTCCATTCGATCGAATTGCCCGTGCCGGAAAAACTGCCGCCCGAAAGGGTCCACGAAAAATCGGGCACGTCGCCGTTCGGGTCGGAGGCGAGGGCGGTGAACTGCACCAGCCCGTTTTGCCCGATGTAGCCGGTGCTTTTTTCAATCGAAAAAATGACGGGCGGCTTGTTGATTTCGGGGACTACGGTGAGTTCGAGCGTCGCCGTGTCGGCCAATCCGTTGCTGTCGGTGGCGATGATTTTTATCAAAAAATCCCCGGTGGTCGTGGGCGCAGTCCAGTTGCCCGAAACATTCGCGGCGTTCAAAATGCCGCCCGTGGCCGACCATGTTGTTGTCAAATCGAGGGAACTGCCCAATTGGATTTTGGCAAAAAGATTGGTGGTTTGGCCAAATTCGACCGTTTTTTGGGCAGCGGCGAGCGATTGGATGCGGGGCGGCTTTTCCCAAATTTGTTGCTTTTGGTCAAAATCCACGACCGTCCCGTTGACGAGCATCTTGTTTTTGTCAAAAGTGACCGCGCCGCCCGCCGGGCAGATCGTGACCAGCAAAACCTGGTCGCCGGGAATCGGGACGTTGGCCTCGCCGCTGATGTTTTTCACCAAAAAGGTCTCCGAAATCGCGTCGTAAATATCCACCGCCGCCGTGCCGAGCGGGATTTTCAACAATTTCGCGGTCGGGGTCGGGTTGAAATAAAGTAGGGTGGGGTAGGCCGCTTTTTTGTAAAAATCCGTAGCCAACACGTTGATTTTCAATACTTTATCCACGTTCGTCTTCTCGACGATGCTGCCCAAATAGCCAATCGAACCGGTGCTGTACAGCGAAAAATTGGTCGCAGCCCAAGTCCCGCCGACCGCGTCGCCCGTCGAAAAAGGGGATTGGTTTTGGTATTTTTCCTTCAAAGATTCATAGCCGACAACGTGTTCGGGGTCGTTCGCGGCAGACCAAGTTGCGCCGTCCTGTAAGCTGGCGGGCAGGAAATTTGGGTAAAAAAGCCGCGTCGCGTTCGCCAAATTGAGCACCCATTTTCCGACGGCGCGGGCAAAACGTTTGTCGTACCGGACGAGCGGCACGAGCGCGGCGGCCTGTTGCAAGCCGTTGAGTTGAAAAGCATAATCGTTGCCCGCGTCGTTGGCCTCGCCGACCACGCCGGAGACATCGAAGCCGCCCCATTTGCCAACAATCGTGCCCCAGCCGCGCAGTTCGCCCCGGTCGAACGACCAGTTGAACATCTTTTCAATGTCGTATTCGGTGCCGATTTCGGCGTTCATTTTCGCCGTCGCGAGCGTCCCGTAGGGCAATTGCAACTCGTACGACGGGTTTTTTGGCCAATCGTGGAGGAATTCGAGCGACTGTTCCGCCGCTTTTAGATAGTCAATATTGCCCGTTTTTTGGAAGGCGTGGTACAAAACCCAGGCGTACGCGCCCGCCGCCTCCGGTTCGTGGACGCCGTTCGGGTTGGGCTGCGATGTTTTAAAATTGAACGCGCGGTAGTCGAAATTGCCCTTCGCCCACGGCGTTTCGCTGCCGCCGAGCGCACGAACGGAGGCCAAAAAAGCATCTGCGACGCTCAAAAATTGCCCTTCGGCAATGCTCCCCGGCGCGGGCGGATAGAGGTCGCAAAGTTGATAAAAATAAACGTTCGGCATCAAATCGTACCACCAATCGGAGCCGGAGCCGCCGCCCTTGTTGTTCAAATAGATGTTTTCGCCGCTGCTTTTTGCGAAAAAATCGCGGGACATATCGAGCCAGTTTTTCCCAAATTGGTTGCTTTTGTCGGCCCCGCAAAGGCTCGCGCCGACGAGTGAGGGCAGCACGTTTATGCCCTCGTTCCCGGTCGGCGAGTTGGTGCCGACATAGGTGTGGAGCGCAAAAGCGGGGGCGTTCGGGTAGTTGGCCCCCGCGTTTTGCAGCGAGACGACGGGCAGGTATTGGCCCGTCTTGTTGATGTCATATATAAAGGAGTCGAACTTGACGGCGACCGATTTCCAGTCGCGGATATTATAGGGCGCGGGCAGGTTGGGCATCGCCTCGATGCGCGGAACGGCGACCTGCCCCGGCTGCGCGGTCGCGATTTTTACCAGAAATAAAAAGGGAAGTAGTTTTTGTGCAACCGGTTTGAGCATGTATCGCAACCATTTGTGCCTGTAAAACTAACCGGGACAGGGCAGCCAAAATGATGCAATGCGGTGAAATGATGGTACTATTTTGAATGAAAACCGGACTGCAAAAAATACCGCCAAGCGGGCCGCACGGCAATGGTTTTCGCCTTTTCGAACGCCGCTTTTATGTACATGATTTGTCCTTTTGAAAAGGACAACTTTATGTGAATTTGTCCTTCTTATAAGGATATAAAGGAAATTTTTTCGACAGTATTTTCAACTCAACCCAGCTTGCTCCCGCCATCGCTGCCTTTCAACCGTTTTTGCTGTTTTGCCGTTGCAATTTGTTCCTTGAAATTTTCCCCGGAGACCACTTTCGACCCCGTCCGCCGCTCGAACGCGCCGAGCGCATCGCCCGCCGCCGCGCCCCCCTCGATGGCCGCGACCTTGTTTTCCTCAAAACCGTCTGCATCGCGGCGAATGGCCTCTTGCCGGGTCTGCGCCTCGCCGAGCATCGAAAAAATGAGCTCGATATCGGTCATGTGGTCGCGGAGGTTTTCGCGTTTCAGGTTTTTGTGCTCGAGATATTCGGAGGGCGAAAGGCCGAAGGTGGCCCGCGAGATTTCCGCCGTTAGGATGGCGTATTCGAGGCCCTGTTTCACGCCCCGGTTTTTCCATTCGTCGGTCAATTGGTCGCGCACCTCGACCGATTTGAGCCGCGTCGAGATCCAGGCATCGCTGTATCCGAGGTCTTTATAATATTGACGCGCCCGGTTGGCAGCCAGTTCGGGGTCCTCGATTTCCTGCACGCGCTCGAAGGCGACCTTCGCAAACCACTGTTTGAACGGCTCGGCCTTCGGCGACGGCACGGACTGGATGATGCGGAACATGGTTTCCGTGTCGGCGGCATCGGTCTGGTAAAATTTGCCGTCAGCGGACTGCATTTTCAGTTGTACGATTTTTTCGTACAACTCAACGGCGCCCTCTTTTGCCAGCTTGATTTTGAGGTCGCTCCAATAGCGGCGCGGGTTTTTGCTGTCGGTCAGTGCCTCCATGATGTCCACGACGGAAAACCACCAAGCCTCGTTGTGCCAGGCCCGGCGGATGGTCTTTTCTTGAAAGACGACGATTTTGTTTTGCTGTTCGTCCATGTTTTTTGTTTTAAAATTTTGGACAAACGTAACACAAAAAATATTTTTACCACTCAAAAATCCACCTTTTTTCAATCGCGGCGCGGGCATTTTTCCAAAAAAAACAGGCTGCACAAAACGAATCGTGCAGCCTGTTTTTTTAGAACACTTTTTTGAAGCCCCGCATTGCCATTGTGGCGATGTACGGGTGGTCGGGGTGGACGACCAGCTCGTTTTTCGCCGGGTGGATCAGTACGTCCATGTCCTCCATCGGGATGGCGCCGAGGAGGGGTTGGGTGCTGCCCGGCAACACGACCGCCCGGACAGAGCATTCGCGATTGGCGAAACGCACCTCGACGGGGCCGACAACGGGCAGTTTGACGATGGTGCCGTCGGCGAGTTCGGCGCGGCGGATCTCGAGGGTTTCGAGGCCCAGTTGTTCCCGGATGTTCTCGTTGATGGCCATCATCACCGCGCCGGAATCGACGTTCATTTTGACGGTCATGCGGCGCATTTCCGCTTCGGGGATGCGCTTTCGGCGAAAATCAGACCAGTCGTCGCCGTTGATGAGTTGGATGTCTGCAAATACAAGTCCCATGATATGGTTGTTTTTATTGGGACAAAAATAGGCTCAATACCCCATATTTTGCCGCAATTGTGGGTTCAAATCCAGTTCCGCCTGCGGGATCGGGAAAACCTCGTGCTTGCCGGCCACGAACCCCGGCAGTTTTTGCACAGCAATCCCCCATCGGACGAGGTCAAAAAAGCGATGGCACTCAAAGCCCAGTTCCGCCGAACGCTCGCGCCAGACGGCATCGACCATCGCCGTTTTGTCGGTCAAAAGGACGGGCGGCAATGCCGTTGCCGGGTCGGTGGCCTGTGCGCGGGCGCGGGCGCGGACGGTTTCGAGCGGGGCCTGCGCCTCGGCCGTGCGGCCCAGTTCGGCGAGGGCCTCGGCCTCCCAGAGCAACACTTCGGCGAACCGGATTGCCGTATAATTGATGTCGCCGTCCGCTTTTTGGGTCAATTCTGCGGTCGCTTGCAGGTATTTTCGCGGGCTGTGCTTCGTCGAGGAAAACGAGTTTTTATAGATCGCCCCAAAATAATCGTCGTTGTTGCTCGCGACCGTGAATTTTTGGCGCGGGTCGCCCGCCTCGAACGAGCCGAAATAGGCCTGCGTCGCCTCCGCAAAACCGTAGCCGTCCACCACTTTTTTGGAGGTCCACCATTGGTTGAGCGAGTTGCCGACGCCGAGTTCGAGATTGGTGTGCTGGATTTCCCAGACGGACTCGGCGTTGTTTTGGGTGTTTTTCCGGAAATTGTCGAGGTAATCGGGCATCAGCGAATAGAGGTTCAACGCTTTCACCTTGCCGACGTATTCAACCGTTTTCTCCCAATTTTTTTCGTACAAAAAAACCTTTGCGGCCAGCGCGTGGGCTGCACCTTTGGTCGCTCGGCCAGCTTCGGAAGCGGCATATTTTTCGGGCAAAAGGGCGGCGGCCTGTTCGCAATCGGCGATTATTTGGGCAAAAACCTCGCTTCGCGGCGATTTTGCAATTTTCAGTTCCTCGGGCGGGGTGATTTTCGAGTACAAAACCACGTCGCCAAAGACCTGCGCCAGCAAAAAATAATAGTAACCGCGCAGAAAATACGCCTCGCCCAAGATCCGGTTTTTCACCACCAAATCCATCTCGACGGCGGGCAGTTTGCCCAAAACGGTGTTGCACTGCGCGATGCCGGCGTAATTGAGTTTCCAAAAATCGTTGAACTCCTCCGTCCGCGGCGTGTGCGTGAAGGCCCCGATCTCCACAAAACCGGCGCGCGAACCGTCGCCGCCGACCGAGGCCTCGTCGGAGGCAAGTTCGGCGAAGGCCCAGTAAAAATTCTTGTTCGTCGTGTTGAAAAGGAGCGGCGCGTAGGCGGAGTTGATGGCCTGCACCGCGTCGTCGGGCGTTTTGAAAAACGAGCCTGCATCGAGCGTGCCGAGCGGCTCTTTTTCGAGGATATTTTGGCAGGAGGCGAGGGCCAATAGGAGGAAGAGAGCTGTTTTTTTCATTTTTTTTTCATTTTTTCTTTTGCCACAGAGGCGCAGAGACACGGAGTTTTTTACTCTTTTTCAATAAAAACTCTGCGTCTCTGTGCCTCTGTGGCAAAAAATTCAAAACCCAAGTTGCACACCAAAAATAATCGTCCGCGCCGCCGGCACCGTCCCCCAATCTATCCCAACGGCGAGGTCGGACGAGATGCCGGAGCCGCGCGTGTCGTTCGTGTTCGCCTGTATTTCGGGGTCGAGGCCGGGATATTTCGTGAAAGTGAGCGCGTTTTGGACGGTCAGATAGGCGCGGAGGCCGCTGATGGTCTCGGCCCTTTTCAGCATTGTTGGTTTAAAATCATAGCCGAGCGTCACGTTGCGCAGGCGGACATAACTGCCGTCGTGCAGCCAGCGCGTCGAGGGCCGGCGGTTGCCGTTGCGGTCGTCGAGGCTCACTTTTGGGATGGTCGTCGAGGGGTTCGTGGGTGTCCAGCGGTTGAGGATTTCTTCGTAGGAATTGAAGCCGCGCGACTGCGTTTCATAGGCAAAATTGCCGTAGAGAAAATAAATATCGTTGCCCTGAACGCCCTGCACGAGCGCGGAAAGGTCAAAATTCTTCCACGCCAGCAATCCGCTCAAACCAAAACCATAGTCGGGAAACGGGCTGCCGATATGCTTCCGGTCTTTGTCGTCTATCAGGTTGTCGCCGTTGAGGTCGGCAAATTTCACATCGCCCGGGCGCGTGTCCTTTGTCTGAAAAGCGTGGCCGTCAATCTCGGTTTGATCCTGAAAAATGCCCGCCATTTCGTACAAAAAGAAAGACCCGACGGGTTGCCCCGGCTCGGTCTTCGTCAATGCGCCGTCCGAGAGGCCGAAGCCGCCCAAGATTGGTTCGCCGTCGGCAATCGACAGCACTTCATTTTTGAGCGCGGAGATGTTTCCACTCAATGAATAGTTGAAATTTTGGCTTTTGTTCTTAAAAATCAGGAATAGCTCAATGCCACGGTTTTGGATTTTTGCGGCATTCACAAAAGGCGGGTGTTGCGCCCCGCCCGACTGCGGCACCGGGACGCGGACGAGGCAATCGCGGCTTTTTTTGTCATAAACGTCGGCCACGAGCGTCAATCGGTCGCCCCAAAAACTCATATCGAGGCCCAAATTGGTCTGCGTCGTGGTTTCCCAGCGGACGTTTTCGTTGCCGCCCTCGACCAATTGCGCCCCGCTGACGATTTGGCCGCCGAACGAATACGGTTTTTGCCCCGTCTGGACAAGCGACGAATAGGGATAGTTCCCAATTTCCTGATTGCCGAGGCTGCCCCAACTTGCGCGAAATTTCAGCGCGGAAATGCCTTTTATGTTTTGAAAAAACCGCTCGTTCGACACGTTCCACGCGGCACTGACGGACGGAAAATTGCCCCATCGGTTGTTTTTCCCGAACCGGGAAGACCCATCGCGGCGCATGGTCGCGTTCAAAACATACCGACGGTCGAACGAGATCCCGGCCTGTCCGAAATACGAGAGCAGGGCCCATTCCGTCACGATGCCCGACGCGCCGAGGTTCTTGATATCGATTGGGTTCGAGTTGTCGATGTACTGAAAAATCGGGTCGGTGCGGGCGAAATTATTGGCCGACGCGCCGAGATAATTCTTGTTGTTTTGGATGGCCTCCATGCCCGCGAGTGCGGAAATGCGGCTTTTGCCCATCGTTTTTTGAAAATCAAGCGTGTTGTTCCAAACCAAATTGCGCTCAAAAACGCGCCCTTCGCTCAACGACGTCGGGCTATAAACAGCCTGCGAAAGCCGCTTTTTGAATTTTTTTTCATTCTCAAAAAGGAAATCGCCGCCGAGCTGCGTCCGCGCTTCTAGGCTTTTAAAGATGGTCGCCTCGGCAAAAACATTCCCAAAAACCCGGCTCCGCTCGACCGTCCAGCCCGTCGCGTCCACAAAAGCGAGCGGGTTTGCGTTGCCGTCGCCGTACAAAACCGGGTCGCCGAGCAGCGACGAAACGGGCAAATAAGACCCGTCGGCCTGATAGATTGGGAAGATCGGCGCGGCAATTAGGGCGTAGCGGATGCCCGAAAGCTCGTTGCCGCCGCCAAAACCGTCGCCCGACGAGTTGATCACCTTCCGATCGGTGAACGAAAAGGAGAGGTTGTTGCCGATTTTTAGCCAGCGGTTGCCCGTCTCGCCGTTGAAACGGAGCCCGTATTTTTTAAAGCCCTGCCCGCGAAAAACGCCTTTTTGGTCGCGGTACTCGCCTTGGATGAAATAGTTCGAGTTTTCGCCGCCGCCGCTGGCGGAAAAATTGTAGTTTTGGATCGGTGCACGGCTGAAAATTTCGTCGAGCCAATCCACGTCGGCCAGCGTGTCCACGATCGCGGGGTCGTAGGTCAGGACCTGGTGGGCGGCATCGCGGAGGGTGTTCGCATTGACGATGGCCTCGTTCCGGATGGTCAGATAATCGCGCGCGTTGAGCAATTTTGGCAGCCGGTGCGCCTCCGAAAAGCCGGAATAAGCGTCAAAACTGAACCTCGGCTTGCCGGATTTCCCCTTTTTCGTGGTGATCAAGATCACGCCGTTGGCCGCCCGCGAGCCGTAAATGGCCGCCGCCGCGCCGTCCTTCAGCACCTCGATGCGCTCGATATCGGCCGTGCTGAACATATTTATATTGCCCGTCGTCGGCACGCCGTCGATGATAAAAAGCGGGTTGTTGTTGCCCAAAGTGCCGACGCCGCGGATCCGGACGGCGATATCGTCGCCCGGCGCGCCCGTCGTTTGGGTGACCTGCACGCCCGCCGCTTGGCCCTGCAATGCTTGGTCGATGCCCAAAACAACGAGTTTTTCGATGTCCTTCGATTTCACGGAAGTGATGGCCGACGACAAGTCGGATTTGAACTCGCGGCGGTAGCCCGTCACGACGATGTCGGTCAAAAGTGCGCTCAACGTTTTCATCGAAACATTGATGAAAGGCAGCCCGGCGACCGCAATTTCTTGGTTTTCAAAACCCGTGCAGCTGAAAAAAAGGACGGCATCCGGCGCGGTTTCGAGCCTGAAATTCCCGGCAAAATCGGTGACCGCGCCGTTCGCCGTCCTGTTTTCGCGGATGCTCACACCGATGAGCGGCTGGCTGTCCTCGGCAGAAATGACGGTGCCGGCCACGGTGGTTTTTTGGGCGAGGGCGGCAGTCGTTGAAAGGAAGAGGAGGAACAGAGCGGTCGGTTTCATAAAATCAGGCAGTTTTGAAACTCCACTTTTCTACCAAAAGGGAGCAATAGTTTTGGCAAAATTGAACATCCCCGCCAATTGCTGCCGATACTTTAATGGAGTTATTCAATACTTTTGTGAATAAAAAATTAGGCCATGCACATCTACCGCGAAATCACCCCGCTGCGCGAACCTGACGTTTTTGTCGTCCTCGATTCGGCCTCCAATGGCTTCGATTACCCCATCCACAACCACCCGGAATACGAACTGAACCTCATCGCGGGCATCTCCGGCTCGCGCATCGTCGGCGATTCGACGGAGCGGTACATCGATTTTGACCTCGTGCTTTTGGGCCCTTATCTCTACCATAAATGGGACGGCGACGCGGCGATGCTGGCCGACGGGCGGCCTTATCGGGTGCTCACGATCCAGTTCGGGATGAACCTTTTCAACGCCCATTTGCTGCAAAAAGGCCGGTTTTACAAGATCCGCAAATTGCTCGACGACTCGCGGCGCGGCATCAAATTTCACGGAAAAGCCATCGCCGAGGCCATGAAAATGATGCTCGACCTGACCGAGGACCGGGGCTTTTCGAGCGTCATCGGGTTTCTTTCATTGCTCGATATGCTGTCCAAATCCGACGAGCGGGCGTTTTTGGCGAGCGAGGGGTTTTCGCCGGAGGCCATAAAATCGGACAGCAACCGCATCCAAGTTGCCTATTCTTTTTTGCTGAAAAACTTTGAAAACCCGTCGCTCAAAATCGCCGAGGTTGCCGCGCTCGTGAACATGAGCGAATCGGCGTTCAGCCATTTTTTCCAAAAATACACGAACAAAAATTTCACCCAGTTTCTCGTGGACGTGCGCATCGGCCATGCCTGCAAACTTTTGCTCGACTCGGACGACACGATCCGGCAGGTCTGTTTCCGGTCGGGCTTCAATAATCTGGCGAACTTCAACCGCCTTTTTAAAAAATACCGCGTCTGCACGCCCGTCGAATACCGCAAAAAATACAAAGAAAACGAGCCTTTCGATTGGGCGCACCAGACGACGCCGTGGCAGTTTTTGCCGTCAAAATCAAAGCTCATGGAGAAAATTTCGCCCGCGGAATTTTCGACGCGGTTGGTCCACGTCTGACCAATCCGGGGCGGCGTTTTCGCCAAGCCATTGATTTTCATAGGTTTGCAACGGATTTGCGGACCAATTTTTCAAAGTGGCAAAAGACCAAAAAATGCTTTTCGACAACCACGGAAGAACGCTCGACTACCTCCGCCTCGCGGTGACCGACCGGTGCAATTTGCGCTGTCATTATTGTATGCCCGAGCATGGGCTGGACTGGCTTTCGCGGGCCGACCTGTTGAGCTACGAGGAAATGTTGCGGCTGTGCCGGGTGTTTGTCGGGCTGGGCATCCGCAAAATAAGGATCACGGGTGGCGAGCCTTTCGTGCGGCGCGACCTGATGTTTTTTTTGGAAAAACTGTCCGAAATCGACGGTTTGGAGGCCATCAACCTCACGACCAACGGTGTCGGCACGGCGCATTTTGTCCCGGCCCTGAAAAAATTGGGCATCCGTTCCGTCAATTTGAGCCTCGACACGCTCGACCGAGAACGGTTTTTCCAGATCACCCGGCGCGACGAACTGCCCCGCGTCATGGCGACGCTCGACGCGCTGCTCGAACACGGTTTTTCGACAAAAATAAACGCCGTCGTCATGCACGGCCAAAACGATGCGGACATCCTCCCGCTCGCCGGGCTGGCCGAAAAACTGCCCATTTCCGTCCGTTTCATCGAAGAAATGCCCTTCAACGGCGGCGACCACGCGGCTGAAAAACAGCTTTTTTGGGACCATCTCCGCATTTTGGAGACCCTAAAAACCCGCTGGCCCGGTCTCGAAAAACTGCCCGACCCGCCGTTTTCGACCGCCGCAAACTACCGCGCGCCCGGCCATGCGGGCCAAATCGGCATCATTGCCGCATGGTCGCGCACGTTTTGTGGCTCGTGCAACCGCATCCGCATGACCCCGCAGGGCGTGCTGAAAACCTGCCTTTACGACAACGGTGTTTTGCAGGTTCGCGACCTTTTGCGCAGCGGGATGGGCGACGCGGAACTGGCCGAACGCCTCTTTTTGGCTTTTCAAAAAAGGCCAAAAGACGGTTGGGAAGCGGAAAAACTGCGCGAAAACGAGCCGATCTTGGAGTCGATGGCGATGATCGGCGGGTGATTTTTGACTTTTGTCTGAACTATGATTCTTATGATTTTTGTGATTGTTTTGATTGCTCATCAACCCGCTGGCGCGAGGTTTCACCTCGTGCCCCATATTATGTCGGCTGCGCCGACCACTCCGAAACCACTTCGGCCTCATAACAGGTTAGTGAAGTCGGCATAGCCGACAGAATAAGAGACACGAGGTGAAACCTCGCGCCAGCAGGCAATCACAAAAATCATAAGAATCATAAGAATCATAGTTCAGACAACACACATTTTCTTCAAAAAAAATGATCACAACCGCCGGGGCCGACCAGATCATCCGCGCCCACCGACCCGATTTTGGGGTCGAGAGCTGCCATTTTACCGCCGCAAACGGCCGCGTTTTGGCAGAGGACATCACCGCCGACCGCGATTTTCCGCCGTTCGACCGGGTGACGATGGACGGCGTGGCCATCCGTTTTGCCGATTTCGAGGCGGGCTGCCGGGCTTTTGAGATTGCGGCGGTGCAGGGGGCAGGGGAGCGGCCGATCGGTTTTTTTCCAAAAAACAGCTGTGTTGAGATCATGACCGGCGCGGTCTGCCCGCCGGGCGCGGACACCATCTTGCAGTATGAATTTTTGAAAATTGGGGATGGGCGGGTTGCCGAAATTTTGCCGCAGGCCATCAAAAAAGGTCAAAACATCCACCAAAAAGGCCGCGACCGCCGTGCTGGCGATGTGCTGATTTCCGCTGGAAAAATGATCGGCCCGATTGAAATAAACCTCGCCGCAGCCGTCGGCAAAACAGCATTTTTGATCAAAAAAGGGCCGCGCATCGTGGTCATTTCCTCCGGCGACGAACTCGTGGACGCGCACGAAACGCCGCTCGATTTTCAGATTAGGCGGTCGAACGCTTACGCCATCGAGGCCGTTTTGCGCAGCCGGGGCATCGCCTCCGAGGTTCGCCACATCCCCGACGACCTCGAAAAAGTGCGGGCCGAAATCGCCGATTGCCTCGTCAAATTTGATGTCTTGATCGTGAGCGGCGGCGTGTCTGCTGGCAAGTTTGACCATGTGCCGACCGCGCTCGAAAGCTGCGGCGTGAAAAAACTTTTCCACAAAGTCCGGCAACGGCCCGGCAAGCCGTTTTGGTTCGGTGTTTTTGAAAACCCGAAACCCGAAATTGTGGGCGCGGCCAACTCGAAGCCCGAAACCCGAAACCCGAAACCCATTTTTGCCCTGCCCGGCAACCCCGTCTCGACGTTCATGTGCCTCGTCCGCTATTTTTTGCCGTGGCTCGATGGGGCGGTCGGGCTGCCCGAAGCGGCCCCGGTCTTTGCCGTTTTGACAGAAAACGTGCATTTTGAGCCGCCGCTCGACTATTTTTTGCAGGTAAAATTGCGCTCCGACGAGTCGGGCCGGTTGTTCGCCTCGCCGGTCGCTGGCAACGGGTCGGGCGATTTTGCCAACCTTTTGGACAGCGACGGTTTTTTGGAAATGCCCGGCGCGGCGCGGTCGGATTTTGGGGCGGGGGAGGTGTTTCGTGTCTGGCGGTTTAGGGGATTTTAGCAAATAGATGGCACCATCGTTTTTTCACTCGATCACGGCCAGTTCTTCCCGCAAAAAATCCAAAAGGCTGCAAACTTTCAGGTTTTCGTTGAAAAAATAGGGCGCACCGGATGGCACGACGACGTATTGGTGCGCCGGTTTGAGGTCTTCCATGCTTTGATAAAAACCCTTTGAAATGGTGGGCGCGGTCGCGTATTTAATCTCGACGCAGGTCATTTTGCCGTTCGGGCTGATGATGACGAGGTCGATTTCCGCGCCCGCAATGGTCCGGTAATAAAAAAACTGCCATGATCCATCGACAGCCCGCCGGACCTGTTCAATGACATAGCCCTCCCACGACGCGCCGATGAGCTGGTTGCCCTGCAAGGCCTCGAAGCTCGGAACGGTGGACAATTGGTGCAAAAGCCCCGTGTCGCGGAGATAAATTTTGGGCGATTTTACGAGCCGTTTGCCCACGTTCACGAAGTACGGTTCGAGCCTCCGGAGCAAAAATCCGCCGTCGAGCAGGTCCAAATATTTGATGACCGTCGGCACAGAAACGCCAAGTGCCTGCGCCAATCCGCTCGCGTTTTGACCCTGACCGTGGACGTGCGCGACCATCCGGTAAAGTTTCGACATCGTTTGCAGGCTGATTTCATAGCCCATCGCTTTGAGGTCTCGCTCCATGAACGTATTGGCAAAATTGTTCAGCCATTTTTTGGCCAACTCGTCGGTCGGGGCGAGCAGCGCATCGGGAAAACCGCCCCGGAACCAGTGCTGGGCCATCGAAATCCCCTTGTTTTCGACCTCCAAAAGGGAAAGCGGCGCGAGTTCGGTGTAGGCGATCCGCCCGGCGAGCGTCTCGGAACTTTGGCGGATGATGCTCGGTGAGGTAGACCCCAAGATCAGGAACCGCGCGGCCACCCGGTTTTGGTCGATCAATGCCCGGAGCAGCGGAAAAAGGCGTGGCATGAGCTGGATTTCGTCGATGATGACGCATTTTTCGGCATGGGACTGGAGGTAGGCCTGTGCGTTTTGCAGGCGGACAAGGTCTTCGTCAAGTTCGAGGTCCAGATAAATGCTCGGTTTCGAGAGCCGATTTTGGAGTTCTTTTGCCAAGGTCGTTTTGCCAACCTGCCGTGGCCCGATGATGCCGATTGCCGGAAAATATAGCGCATTTTCAATAATTTCGGCACTTATTTTTCGCTCAATCATATTCATCCTTGTTTATTTAAAAATTGATTTTAATTTTACAAGGACAAATATAGAACCTCTTTTTTTGAAAATCATCCATCAAATGACCCACCTCGACGAAAAAAACAACCCCACAATGGTCGATGTCGCCCCAAAAATCGCAACCCGCCGAACCGCGACGGCGCGGGCCACCGTCTTTTTGCCGCCCGAAGTTTTGGAAAAGCTGGACGGCCCGGAGCTTGTCTCAAAAAAAGGCCCGGTCTTCCAAACGGCCATCCTCGCGGGCATCATGGCGGCCAAAAAAACGGGCGACCTCATCCCGCTTTGTCACCCGCTCGGCCTCGAAAATTGCCGGATCGACATCTTTTTTGACGAAAAAAAACGCGCCGTCATCGATTGCACGGCCTCGATCACCGCTAAAACGGGCGTCGAAATGGAGGCACTCGTCGGCGTGAGCATCGCCGCGCTCACGATATATGACATGTGCAAAGGGATTTCGCACGACATCCAGATTTTGGAGACCCGCTTAATTTCAAAAACAGGAGGAAAACGTGATTTCAAAAGATAAAAAACCGGCCCATCGAAAGCACGCCGCACTCGCCCGCCCGTTCGCCGGGCAGTTCGGGCGGCACGAATTTGCGTTCGTCGGCACCGACTGCGCAGCCATAAAATTGGTTTGCGGGCGGGTCATTTCCGCGCTCGCGCCGCGCTGGCAAATTGGCTACGTCGATGCGGCCCATCCAAAAGGCGATTGCCCCGAAATTTTGCCCGAAAAACTCGCCCAAGGGGCTTCCATTGAGTTTTCGGACAACATTTCGCACCGCCAGTTTTTGTTGAAAAATGCGTCTTCGGCTTTCCAAAATCGACCTTTTTTCAATGAAACAAACCTGATTTTCATCAACGGCAACCATTTCGCGGGGCAAAAACAGGTCGTTTTTATCGACCCAAAAAAAGAAGAAAGCCTCAAAAAACGCCTTGCGCAATTGACCGACGTGGTTGCTTTCGTGCTGGCCGAGGGGCAAAATGCGCCGTTCGATTGGCTAAAAATTGCGCTGCCAAATTGGGCGGAAATCCCCGTTTTTCATCAAAAAGGCTTGGCCGAACTGATTGCTTTTTTTGAAAAAAAGGCCGCCGAAACCGTCGCGCCCCTCCACGGCCTCGTCCTCGCGGGTGGAAAAAGCGAGCGCATGGGCCGCGACAAGGGCGCGATCGAATGGCACGACGGGCAACCGCAGCGGGAGTTTTTGGCAAACTTGCTCGCCGAGGCCGTACCGGCGGCTTCAGCCGCCGAAAATAAAACTGTCACGCCGGAAAATAAAGCTGCCCCGACGGCCTCCATCGCCGATGACCTGCCCGCAACCGCGGAATTTTTGGAAAAAAACGGGCCACGTTCGGCGGCTGAACCCGCCGGTACGGGGCAGCGCGTTTTTATCTCTGCCCGTCCCGGTCAGTTGCCCGGCGCGGCCCAGTTCCCCAATTCCCCAATTCCCCAGTTCCCCATTCTCGAGGACAGCTTCCTTGGCCTCGGCCCGTTCGGCGCGATTTTGTCCGCTTTTCGAGAAAAACCGGGCGCGGCTTGGCTGGTCGTGGCCTGCGATTTGCCGTTGCTCGACCGGGCGACCATTGATTTTCTGATTGAAAACAGAAGGCCCGATTGTGTGGCCACGGCCTTCCGAAACCCCGAGAACGGGATGCCCGAACCGCTCATAACCATCTGGGAACCAATGGCTTATGCCGTTTTGCTCTCCTTTTTGGCGCAGGGATATGCTTGTCCGCGCAAGGTTTTGATGAACTCGAATTGCCACCTTTTGGACGCGCCAGACCCGGCGGCATTGACCAACGTGAACACGCCGGAGGACGCGGCGGCGGTGAAACTGGGTGGACTTAATTTTTAAAAAAAATGGGAACGCGCCCCGGCTTTTCGGCAGTGGCTGTATTTTGTGGCATCTTCTAACCATTTCAATGCTGAAAAACATGAAAAAAAGCCTCTTTTCAACCCTTTTGTTCGCCTTTTTTGCGGTTTCGGCCACTGCGCAGCTCCAAAAAGGCGCCATCGTGCTGGGCATCGGCTCGGGGCTTAACGGTTCGCTTTTCAGTCCCTATGGCGGCGCCGCCGCTCCGAACGTGATTGGGTTCAACCTTTATTCCGGCGACGGCGACGGCGAGGACGTTTTCGTCGTCAACGTGACCCCCGAGGTCGGTTATGCGTTCACCCAGAACATCGTCGCGGGCGGCGGGGTGGGGATTTTCCACTACAATTCCGAGAATTTTTCGTACACGAGCGTTTCGGTCAACCCGTTCGCGCGGGCGTATTTTCCAATCGGTGTGCCTAGCGTGCAGTTCATCGGCCAGGTCAATCTGGGCGTCGGCGCCGTCAGGGGCGAGGACGGCGGCGAGGGCTACACGACCACGCAGGGCGGCCTCGGCGCGGGCCTCGCGCTGTTCCCTGCCCCGATGGTCTCGATCAACGGGATGCTCGGCTTCAATTCCTTCAGGGTTAGCGACAGCGATTTTGGCAATGGCCGCACCAGCTCATTTGGCCTCAACGTTGGCGTTTCCGTCTATTTGCGCGGCGCAAAAATAGACTGAACCTATTGGCCCGCCCGCAACCCGAGCACCGTTTCGGCCCATGCAAAAGTCTCGCGCAGCACGCCCGGCACGTCGCGCGAAAGCTCGTGATAGGCGATGACATGCTCGTTGGCCTCGGGAAAAGCGACCTGTTTTTTCAGGGCCGGGGGCGTACCGAGTTGGTCAAAAAACCGCCGCATGGCCGGGACGGAAACGACCCCATCTTGGTTTTTTTCGTCCCTGAAATAATAGCCCATGAAGACGGGCTGTTCGACCTTTTTGAAAATTTCGGGCACCATCGTGCGCTCGACGAGCGATTTGACAGCCAACAACCCCTCGATCCGGTAGGTGGTCTGCCAATATCCGAGCTGCCGTTTCGTGCCGTTCCAACGATGATAATCGCCGCCGCTCGCCATGTGCGCCATTTGTTTGCCCCATGGCATCGTGAGCAGCCCGGCGGCGGGGTCGGCGATATCGATATTGGGTGAATAAAGGACGAGCGCGGCAATGTCGGGATGGTGCGCAGCGAGGTAAATAGCCAACGAGCCGCCCGTCGAACAGCCCATCAAGATCACTTTTTTGCCGAGGGCGCGACCAATTTGGAGGGCCTCCAAAGCCCCGTCCACGAGCGTGTCGGGCGTGATGTTTTGGAAGGCATTTGAGTCGGCCACGCCATGAAAAGGCAGGCGGGCGAGGTACAAATTGCAGCCGTACCGCTCCGCAAATTCGCGGTGGACAGGGTTGCCCTCTTCCTGCGAGGCCGAAAAACCGTGCAGATAAACGACCGAAAAATCGGTCTGCGCATGGCTCGAACCCGCCCAAACGATGCGGGCCTCGTTATCCGGTTTTAGGGAAAATGCCGCCTCTTTTTTTTGCACAAAACCTTCGACGGTCTCAATGTTCAAAGCCGGCTGTTTGGCCTGCGGGTCGATTGCCGGGGGCGAATATTTCGGCCCCAAAAGATAGGCTGTCGCGATGAGCGCGAGGAAGATGGCGAGGTTGCGCAATTTTTTCAAATCGGGTGATTTTTTTTTGATTGAGATACGATTGCCTATGTTATTTGAAAAACGGTGCGGCCTATTTTATGATTTTTTGCGCCGCTTCAAAATGGTTTTCGCCCGGCGCAAGCCCTGTCAAAACGGCGCGGCATTTTTCCAGATCGCCCTCTTTCAAAAAACTCAAACCGAGGTACCATCGACCCTCGGCGGCCCATGCCGTCGCGCCGTCGGCAATCGGTTGAAGGATGGCGCGGGCATCGGCCGTGCGGCCCGTTTCGATGAGGCAAATGGCGCGGTAAAGTGCGATCTGGACATCGCCGGGCTGTTCGGCGGCGCGTTTTTCAAGTTCGGCGAGGGCCGCGGGATAGTCTTTTTTGTTGAAAAAAAGCTCGGCACCGTTCACCGGGCCATCACCCTTGACGGTCAAGTTGAGCGGTTCGTGCGTTGAAAACTGGGCATATTCGATCGCTTTTTTCGGCTGGTTGAGGAACAATACGGCCACCACAAGCAATGCCCCCGCCGCCGCGACCGCCAGCCAAAACCGCCGACCGCCCCCGACGACCTGCATCTGTTTTTTGGGCAGGGCAACGACCGCCGCGCCATCCGTGCTTGCTGCTTTTTTTTCAAAAAACTCCCCGCCGAGGCCGGCCATTTGTTCGGCCATTTTCAGCCGGGCGGGGTTGGATTTCAAAAAGCCCTCCATCTCGCCGCGCAGGTTCATTTCGCGGGCAAGTTCGCCATCGGCAACGGCGCGGTCGCGGAGCTTTTCGGCCTCGCCTTCGGGCAAAATGCCGTTGAAATAATCGTCGATCAGTGTAAAATCTTTTTCGTTCATCACTTTTTGCTTGCGGATCACGGAATACTGGATACGGATTGGCGCGGCAAGATCCGCAATCCGTAATCGGCAAATCCGTAATCATGAATAAAGTGCCCGCCACCGGGCCATGCAGGCGTTTTTCCGGCGGTAGAGCGTGTCCACGCTGTTCATTTGGAGCTGTTGGGCCGCTTGCGCGGGGGCGATGCCCTGCCCGAGGAGGTTCAGGAGGTTTCGGCAGAGGTCGGTCAGTTGGTCGAAAGCGAGTGCGAGCCGCGATTTTTGGGCGGCCTCGTCGGCAATCTGCTCGGCGAGGAATAGGTGGCCGTCGTCGGACTTTTCACGTTCATATCGCAATCCCTCGGCAATACTTACCGTCGCGTCGCGCTTTTTTTGGCGGAGCCGATCGATCCATTTTCGCGAATAGATCAAATACAGGAGTGCGCCAAGCGGGCAGGTCAGCACAAAATCCGGGTTTTGCGACTTCTCGAAAACGGCCATCACGGCCTCTTGGAAAATATCGTGCGCGTCGTCCGCCGTGCCGTTGTTGTTGAGCACCCATCGGAGCGCCTCGCGGGCGTGGTTTTGATAAATCTCGCGGGTGCCGCGCGGGTCGGCGGTGCGGAGGGCCTCGATAAAACGATGGTCTGGGTGCATTTTGATGGACGGATGGTGATTGCTCGATCGGGGATTGTTGCTGTTCTGGAAGCAAAAGACCGTCGGAAATCCCGTATTTTTTTCAAAAAAATGGCGACTGGCACAAAAAAAAATTGGGGCCGGCCCGCGACAGCAGACCAGCCCCGTGGGCGTTTTTTTGCAACTATTTACCCAAAACTCGAAACCGATCAGTGCAAAACATACTTCACCATCTCCAAGACCCGCCCTTCCGCGTCCGTTTTTATGATGGCCCGGTTGCGCACCGAATGGATATAAAAGCCGCCGCGCGCCGCCAAAATATTGGGGAACGCCGACGGCTCAAACCGCTCGCCGGGCTTGAGGAGCGAGAGGTTTTTGGCGTTCCGATTTTGGAAACGGAGGAGCGAGACGAGGTTGCCGTTTTGGGTCGAAAAAATGAAAGTGCCGGTGTCCATCCCCCTTTTTTTTGAAAAAAAGAGACCGTCAGACTGATTAACGGTCATTTTTTCCATCCCCGACGTGCCGTCAAATTGGAGCATCGCGAGCGTTTTTCCGAATTTTTCGGGCAGGGCATAATCCGGCAAACTGCGCTCCGGCGGGTTCGATTGCCCCGTCAGGCAGTCGAAATTGAGCTGCGCATAAAGCGCGGGCACGGGCAGCCCGGTCGCCACGATGGATTGCAAAAGCGTGGTCGCCTCGGATGTCCGGCCCGGCAAAAGCGCGTAGGTGATGGCCTCGGCGATTTGGGCCAGTTGGCGTTCGGGGCTGTATTTCATCTTTTTTTTGCCAATGGCCGGGCGCACGTTTTTGTCAAAAAAAGCGAGCGCCTGCACCGGTTTGCCCAACATATTGAGCACCGAAACACGGTTGATTGCGGCGGTCAAATAGGTCGGGTCGGCCTTCATGGCCTCCGAAAAAGCCTCGTCGGCGCGGTCGAGCATGGACTTGCGCAACGGTTGGAGGAGCGGGTCGAGGCCGCCGGACTGTTCGCCACGGGCAGCGGCCTGCGCCAATTTTCCGGCCCAGTCCGTTTCGAGCGGATAGACAAACTTATCGGCCTCCGGCGACCAATAATCCTGCGCGGCAAGGCAAGAGGCGATGCCGAGATTGTTCCAGATTTCGCGGCCCTGATACCATTCGAGGATATTTTCATAGCTCGAAATGGCGAGGCCCGGCTTTCCAATGGCCATCAAATAATTGGCCGACTCGAACAAATCGAGCAGGTTTTCGGCCTGTTTTTGGACCTCGGCGCAGCTTTTTTGGCGTTCTTCGAGCGTCGGGTAACCGGGCAGGAACTTATTTTTGAGGCCGTACGCCTCGTAGATTTTTTCCAAAACGACGGGCATCGCGGCCACGACATCATATCCGGCGAGCCATGCGTTGAACACGCCCTGCACGTCCGCCGTCTTTTCGGTGCGGATATCGCCGGAGAAATTTTTGTCGTACGCCAAAAAATTGGTCTTCACCCGCCCGTCGCGGATCTCCTTTTGGAAGGCATGGGCGAGTTCGTGGCCAAAAATAAAAGCGAGCGCGGCCAACGAATCTCGGCCCAGCGAGCGGCAGATCTGCCACGCTTTTTCGTCCAAAAAAATGGCGTTTTTGGCCGGATAATAGGCCGCGACCTTCACGTTTTCGCTGCTCATCGAGAGCGCGGGCTTTTTGACGCGGGTGATGCCATTGACCGAATAGAGCTTGTCGAAAAGCAGTTGCACGGCTGCGGGCGGTGCGCTCCGGGCATGGAGCACCGCCCATCCCGCAACGAGGACGGTCAGGAAGAAATTTTTTAGCAACATATCACGGGATGGTTTTGCCTTGGAAATGCCGTCGCGCTTTCGTATTTTTTGATTTACGAGGTA
>JANOQP010000840.1:0-1909 GCA_031414895.1 Saprospirales bacterium | reverse complement strand
AATGGGGCTTTTTGGACAAAAAAGGCGATGAAACCATCCCTTGCCAGTTCGACGAGGTCGGCAATTTTTCGGAAGGATTGGCCGCCATCCGCTTCCGCGACAAATGTGGTTTCATCGACCGCGACCGCAATTTTCCCATAAAGGTCCAGTTCGAGGAGACCCGCGCATTTTCCGGCGGCCTCGCACCGGCGAAAATCCACGGCCGCGTCGGTTTCATCAACAAATCGGGCGAGTTTGTCATCGAGCCGGATTTTGACCGCTGCCACCCTTTCCAAAATGGGGTCGCCGTTTTTACCGAAAACGAAAAATGGGGACTCCTCGACCGCGAGGGCCGCGTTGTTTTGAAACCACAGTTCAGTTTCGTGGCCAACCATTCGCACGGCGAGTTTTTTGACGGCATCGCGCTCGCTTTTTCCAACGGGAAATGGGGATTTGTCAACCAAACAGGCGAAATCATCGTCCCGCCGATGTACGACCTCGCGGGCGATTTTGGCGAGGGCCTTGCGCTCGTACAAGCGAACGGCCTTTTCGGCTACATAAACAAGGAGGGGAAATTGGCGATTTTGCCAACTTTTGAGGATGCCGGGATTTTTTCGGACGGCCTCGCACAAGTGAAAATCGACGGCAAATGGGGCTTCGTGGACACCGACGGCAAAGTGGCCGTCGCGCCGCGTTTTTCAAAGGCGACCCCTTTCCGCGATAGCCTATCGCTCGTTTCCGACGGCGAAAAATGGGTCTATATCAACCGGGCTGGGGACGAAGTTTGGCGCGAGGCATAAAAAAAGCCGCGGAGGGCGCGGTGTTTGTTTCAATAAAAACTTTGCGACCTCCGCGACTTTGCGGCTTTTCCAAAAAAAATCAATCCCAGCTGGGGACCAGCCCTCGCAGGCCCATGTTCACCGGGGACTCGTTCGCGGTCGTGCCGTCGCCGTAAAAATCGAGCTGGCCGTTGCCGTTCGCATCCACCCATTCAAACGAATCATTGATGGAAAAACTCAATGTCACCGTCCGGTCGGTGGCCTCGTTGCCCGTGATGACGAGCGGCGTGGTCAATTTCCCGGTCACGACACAGCTGCCCGCCGGGACGGGGCTGGTCGCAAAAAGCGGGTTCACCACCGTTGTCGCGCCCGCCGGGGCCTGCCCGCTGAACAGGTCGTTATAAATATCGTATGGCGCGGCAAACCCCGTTTCGACCACCCAAAAACCCTGTTTTTTGTCATCATTGACCGTCAAAACCTTACTGCGCGGCGACACCGTATTTATGTAGGTGTTGAAACCGACAAACGAGGCGACCGAAAGCGTCTGCTGTTCGAGGTCGGGCAGTCCGGCGGGGAGCTTGCGGAGGTTGAACTTCACGTCAAAATTTTGGAAAGTGACCGACGTGCGCACCCATTCGTAGGTGCCGGGCGCGATGCCTTTCAGGTTGACCTTTGCGAAAAGCTCGCCCGCGCCCATCACGGCGGCCTTGTCAAAATCGACCGCGGTCGCGCCGCCCGCACCGGTTTCGGCGGCCTTATAAACGATCGCACCGCTGCCGAGCGGGGTCAGTGCGCCCGGCGCAAGCTCGATATAATGGACGCTCATTTTCCGGAGAACGGGCGTTTGCGCGGCATTGCCCGCCGGGACGTTTTCTGGCTGGCCGATATTGTTGAGCCGGGCCTGCGAGGGGTCAAAATTGATCTTGAACTGGAGTTTCGCGCCAGTCGCCGGGGTTTCGTCCTTTTCGCAGGAGGCAAGGGCGATCGGCAGGAGGGCGATGAGCAGCCAATTGTTTTTCATAAAAAAGAGGATTTAATTTCTGTGAATTTGTCCGGACCGTGATTCTTTTGGTTGTCTGAACTATGATTTTTATGATTTTTGAGAATCAGAACAATCATAGAAATCATACAAAATCATAGTTCAGACAATC
>JANOQP010000839.1:0-2555 GCA_031414895.1 Saprospirales bacterium | reverse complement strand
TAAAAATCAGAAGAATCACAGTTCAGACCATAAACTCATTGCCCCGAAACAGGCGAAACCCCATCCACGATATAGTTCGTGTCGCCCTGCCACGGAAAGGCGGAATTTTTCTCGTTATAATGAAGCGTCACGGCTTTCCCTTCATATTTTTGAAGTTCATGATAAGCCGCATTGGTTGCCGAGAACGTCCATTTGGAAGTCTCGGTCATCATGCCACCCGTTCCGGCGAGGTTGATTTCACCTTCATAGGTCTTAAAAAGCCAGCCTTTTTTGGAGATTTTAATAAGCGACCCAGTGCGGGTCCCTTCTGAATAATTGTAATTGCGGTACATGTAATACCCAATAGCTGAGACAACCAAAAGGATCAATGAAATCCAAAGTGTCCGTTTTGCAACCCTTGCAGTTGTTGCTTTTGCATTTGTAAGAAAATCGCTCATTTTGTTGACGTTTTATGGTGAACGGCGAACGGTGCCGTTCACCGTCCGCCGTCCGCCGTCAGTCGTTTAAAATTTTAAAGTTATCCCGCCCATGATGTTCATCCCATAGGTCGGGTATTGGTTCCAACGTTGGTATTTGTTGTTGACAAGGTTGTTGAGGTCAAGGAATGCACCAAAATTCTTGGCTATTTGATAATGGCCGCCGAGGCTAAAATCGAGCAACGCATTGGTCTGTTTTGGAACATCCAATTCATCGGTGTACCATAGTTTATCGGAAATAAAAAGGTTGCCTTTTACGGTCAGTTTATCCTTGTCCAAAAACTTCATGATTGCCCCAAAATTGCCCTCCGTGCGGGGCAAATGCCACGGGTGCAGCTCTTCTTGGGTGTCCACAATACTTTGATTGAAAGTGCCAGTGACGGTCAGGTTTTTGGCAATTTTCAGCTTGCCCGAAAAGCCGAAACTGAAGATTTTTGACGTGTCATAGACCACCTTGAAACGCCGCCACGCGCCGGTCGCTGCCGCGCCCGACCAGTCGTTTTGGAACAGCGCGAGGTCGCCCGCCGTGCCGTAGCTCAATTGGGCGGAATATTCGGCGATGCCCAAATTGCCCTTCACACCCCCGAAATATTGCTCAAAATCGGTGTTTTTGATTTCAATCCGTGCGTTTTCGGTCGGTGCCGTCCCCAAAAACGGGTTGTACTCGGTGAGCGAGCGGAATGTGTTTTTCCTCAAATCGCCGTTCCAGCCGCCGAAAACAACGAGGCCGTCGCCCCAGATGCGTAGGTTGAGCTCGAGGTCGGGATAGCTGTTGAAAACGTCCTTGTGGCTCACAAAATTGCCGCCCACTTTCAACCGGAAAAAATTGTGCGAAAACGTGAAGCTCGGCTGGATGTAAATGTTGTGGAGCTGTTGTTTTGTGGTGTCGTCATACCAAGTAAAATCGGGGCGGATGGTGAGGCGTAAAGCGTGTTTTTCCGCAAACCATTTGGTTGCGCTCAAGCCCATCGAAAATCCGGTTTCTTTGGATGCATAATTGTCTTTGAGGCTATAAAATTTAGGCTCTGCCGAAAAATTAAGGTCGGTCGTCGTTTTTTCTGAATTGAACAGCCGCGCCGAAACGTCCGCCAACTTAAAACGTTGTTGCGAACCTTCCTTTGAGAAATTGTTTTGCACACTGTCATGGTCATAGCCGTAATAATAAAACTCGTCAAAAGAATAGCCAATTTTCCCTTCGACAGATGTGTTCGGCGCGACCTGTGAAATGCCCGAAAGGAACACGTCGTTGTTCATAAATCGTTGGTTGTCAAGTGCTTTCGAGTTCGCGGAATGATGCCGGACCCATCCCTTGAAATCACTTTTCCCTTTTGAATATCCATACCCAACCTCCCCATAAAAGGAGGTCGGAACGCCTGCGCCGAGCTTTGCGTAGCCATTGAAATCGGGCGGGATTGCCTCTGTTTTATAACCGACCGGGCGCAATTTTGGCGCGGCATATTTGAGTGCAACACCCTTTGGGGGCACGTCATATTGTTGCGCATTTGTCGTCTGGTCGAGCGCGGGCAGGGAAGGCATGACATCCACCTTGTTTGCGTCCAACAAACGCGCGTCAAAGTCTTTGATGACCTCCACATTTTCGTTTTCGAGGTCTTTTGCGGGTTTTTTGCCCGGTTGGGCGGTCATCGCGGTCATTGCTAAAAGGCCAAATGCGATAGCGGTGTTTATTTTTTTATTGAAAAACATGATATTTCTGTTGAGATTTTGAATTATTGTCTGAACTGTGATTTGTATGATTTGTATGATTTTTATTTGATTATCCTGTTTTATTTTACCAATCTTAACAATCAAATAAATCATAAGGATCACAGTTCAGAAATCAATGCGTCCCGGTTTAGTTCCGTTCGTCAAGTTCGAGCCGCCCGCCAGGTTTTGGGTCGTCGCGCTTAATGCCCGAACTGGTGCCAGAAAGCTGATTGACCTTGTCATATTTCTGTTTGGCCTCTGTTTTGATCTGTTGGTTATCGCCCGGATAGCCTTCGATCAGACCTTCCAAGGTCGCTTTTGCAGAAAAATAATCCTTTCTTTCCACATAGATATCGCTCAACAGGATCAATGACC
>JANOQP010000838.1:0-2187 GCA_031414895.1 Saprospirales bacterium | reverse complement strand
GGGCTACCGGCTGTATAGTTGCTTTCGCGGATTTAAAGCGCAGATTTCACAGAAAAAGTCCGGGCTTAAATCCGCGAAAATCTGCAAGAAAATCAATCGTACATCGAAGAAATCTCCGGCTGGAATTTCCGCAAAATCACCCGCCGTTTCAATTTCAAGGTCGGCGTCAGTTCCGATTCCGAGCCGTCGGTCTTCACGGCCTCCCACGGCTGCGCGACGAGGCGGAATTTTTTGACCTGTTCGGCGTGGCCGAAATCTGGGTTGGCCCTGTCCACGATTTCCTGAAAATGCTGGACGACGGCTTGTTTTCCAACGGCATCTGCCAAATTTGTCCAGCCGAGGCCGCGTTTTTCGCACCAATCGCGGAGCGGTTCGGCAGCGGGCAAAATGAGCGCGGAGACGAATTTCATGTTGTCGCCGACGACCATGGCCTGTTCGACGAGGAAATGCTCTTTCAGTTTCGATTCGATGGGCGCGGGCGCGACGTATTTGCCACCGCTAGTCTTCAAAAGCTCTTTTTTGCGGTCGGTGATCTTCAAAAAAGTAACGCCGCCAGCCTCGACAAGTTGGCCGACATCGCCCGTGCGCAGCCAACGTTCGCCGTTCACGATGTTGATGGTCTCTTCCGTTTGGTCGGGCTTGTTGAAATAGCCGAGCATCACGTTTGGGCCTTTGCAGAGGATTTCGCCCTCGCCGGGGCGAAAATCGCCGTCAGAATCGTCTATTTTCACAAATACATCGTCCGCAATTAGTGGCCCGACCGTCCCGAGCCGGCTTTGTCCAGGCGTAAAACGATTTATCGAAATGCCCGGCGAGGATTCGGTCATGCCATAACCTTCCCGGATGGGGATGCCCGCCGCCGAAAAAACGCGAGCAATCTTGACCGGGCAGGGCGCGGCCCCGGTGATGATTCCGCGCACAGAGCCGCCGAGCGCGTCGCGCCATTTTGAAAAAATGAGCTTGTCGGCGATGGCCCATTTTATTTTTTTGAAAAAAGGCAACCGCTGGTCGTACTCAAAATCGTCGGTGAGCTTTATTGCCCAGAAAAAGAGGGCGCGTTTTATGCCCGTGAGTTCAAGCCCTTTTGCGTAGATTTTTTCATAGACCTTTTCCAAAAGCCTCGGCACGGTCGTAAAAAAATGCGGTTTGATGGTGCGTAGGTCGCCCGTTTCGCCGCCGAGGTTGTCCGTTCCGGTGAGGCTCACGCTCGCGCAACAATACATATAGGCGTACAGGCAGACGCGCTCGAAAACATGGCAAACGGGCAGGAAACTCAACCCCCGCTGCCCCGGTTCGATGGGCAGTATTTTTTCGACGGCGATGACGTTCGAGACGATGTTTTCGTGAGAGAGCATCACGCCCTTTGGGTTGCCCGTCGTGCCGGACGTATATATAATGGTGGCGAGGTCGGTGGGTCGGATGGCGGCCTTTATTTGCTCGATTCGGGCGAAATCGGTGCTTTTCGACAGCAATTCGCGCCAAAAACGAGTCCCTTCCACTTTTTCAAAAGAAAAAACATGGCGCATTTCAGGGCAGTCCGGTGCTGCGTTTTTGACCTTTTCGAGCAAATCGCCGTCGCCAACAACAATGGCGACCGCACCTGAATCCTTCAAAATATACTGGTACTCCCGTGGGCTGATGGTGGGGTACATCGGCACATGGATTGCACCAATGAAAAGGAGCGCGAGGTCAAAAACCACCCAGTCAGACGTGGCACGATAAACCACGGACGCAACGCGGTCTCCGGGTTTTATGCCCAAATCGAGGAGGCCGAGGGCGAGCTGGTTGGCCGTGCCAATAATTTCGACGGTGGATAAATATTGCCAGCCATTTGGGGTCAAATGGCCGAAAGACCGGGCTTGCGGCGCGGTAACTTGTTGATATTCAATGAATTCGAAAAGTCGGGTCGGTGTCATATTACTAAAAAAAACTTTTCAACAATTGAATGTTGAAACTTATGGAGAATCTTGCAGTTGAATAATTTGTCCCAGTCAAAGAACCACCGCATAAATACTTGTTTTTTGAGAAAACCAAAGGAGCATCTTTTTGGATTCCAAAAAAATGTATATTAAAAAAGGGATACTAACAGATTGGATGTGGATAAATTGGGTACAATAATATAATTAAAATTTAACCAAAGTTTGGTCTTGCCCATTGATTTTCAGACATTTGTGAGACCGGGAAGGG
>JANOQP010000837.1:0-1975 GCA_031414895.1 Saprospirales bacterium | reverse complement strand
TTATTTTAAGCCTTCCATTGAGGACCAATTGACCAGTTTGGGGCTTAACAGTTATGTCGATATTCACAGGATGAATTCTGGTTACAATTGGTTTTTACATGATGACATAAAGGAGCGATCCAACAATGTTGATAAAATTTGTGTCCCAAAATATGACCTGATCATTATTGACGGCCCAAAAAACTGGACCATCGACAGCAGTTCTTTTTTCTTGGCAAACAAGCTATTGAAGGAAAATGGCTGGATCATTTGGGACGACGTTAATTGGACCTATAAAAACGCCAACCAACAGCGGGAATCAACGGACGGGATAACACATCGCGGCCTGTCGGAAGCAGAACTTTCAACGCCGCACATAAAGGCCATTTTTGAGCTTTTGGTCATGCAGCACCCCGATTTTGGGGAATTTATCATCCAAGAGGACAGCGATTGGGCATGGGCAAGGAAAACCAAACAAGAAACCAAGACCGTTCATTATAAACATTCCCGCACCTTGGGCAATATCCTATGGAGCGCATTCAAGAAGTTGTCGGTTTTTTATAAAACGAAATAGCCAAAACATCTTTTTCTTGATTGACGGTATCCATTTCCGTCCCAATTTTCAGGTCTCTTTTGATAAAGGAAACCTCGTTTTCGCCGATGTGTTTTTCGCTCCATAATGAAGCGGTCAACCTGTTCCCGTTTATTTCCAAAAAGAATTTTACCGCAAAACCGTACTGGTTAAAAATGCGCAAATCCTTATGCCCATAAACGACCGTTGCATCCGCGCCAAGTGGCGTAAAGCGTGTTTCGTCCGTATAAATATCTATCGTGTGGTTATAACGCTCTATAATCGTTAAACCGGTAATCAAAGATAGGTGATAGACAATACTGGATGTTTGACAAAGCCCGCCGCCGATAGCCTCGCTCAATTTTCCGGAAATGATGTTACGGCCAACCTTAAAACCATTCTGGCTGTTTGGCGCACCAATTGCTTCCCAAAATGAAAAGACCTCTCCTGGCCCAATCATAAGTTGGTTTATCTTTTCACACGAAAGTTTGATGTTCGACAATTTGTTCTCGAACAAATGGCTTTGCATGATTGGCTGGGACAATGAAATTGAAAAAGGGAATTCAACTGCCCCGCCCCCTTTTTTGGCAAACTTTGATGAAGTCCCAGTTATCCTGTCCGTCAAAACCCGTTGCAGCAACCTGATTTTTGTCTTTACGGAAATAGGGACAAATGATTTTAGGCTCATAGCTTTTCGAGGTGAAAAATCAGATAGGAACTGTATTCTTTTATCAACGAATTACAGAGGAACGTGTCAATGTTCATTAGTTTGTTCCGGTGCTTTTTTGGGAAATGGTGGACAGGCAGGAAAAGGATGCCGTGATGGTCGACCAATTTCCATTTCCCCGCTATCAAGGCCCGTAATTTATCCAATGAAATGGCATTTGCGCCGTGCCAATTTTCGGGCTTTTTATGGAGCAGGTGCCGCCGCTTTTCAGAGGGCAGATCAAATACAAACTTGCCGCCTTTTTTCAATAAACGATGGGCTTCGTTCAACACTTCATTGGTCATGTTTTTGTCCAAGTGCATGAACAGGTGGAATGACAGGACCTTATCAAAGTGCCCATCCGCGAACGGCGTTTTTGCCGCATTGGCCACCAATAAATTTTTATCGGGGAACTTCTTTTTCGAGACCTCGACCATCTGCGGGCTGATATCGATGCCATGAGTGGCAAAACCGAGGAACCGGCCCGTCCCGCAGGCAATGTCCAGCACTTTGTCGCCGGGGCTGCTGTTTTTAAAAATGCGGTGAACGACCGCTTTTTCTTGGGCATCAATGAACGCGCCGTAGCTGTTCCCAAAACGATCCTCGTCATATTTGCCAGCAAGCTCGTTGTAATATTTTTGAATGGCCTCGCTCACAGGTTTGTTTTTTTGCCGCCCAAAAAGCTGAAGGCTCATGTTCTGAACCCGCTGAAACACGGC
>JANOQP010000836.1:0-4375 GCA_031414895.1 Saprospirales bacterium | reverse complement strand
CGCCGGTATCCGCCGAACTCCACCACGCCGATCATCGGTTGGAGAGTGGTGAAAGGGTAGGAGCCGACCTTGGGCTTCGCGGCGGAGATCGCGCCGAGCAGTGTGGATTTCCCGGCGTTCGGGAAACCGACGAGGCCGACGTCGGCGAGCGTTTTAAGTTCGAGGATGACCCATCGTTCCTGGCCGGGGTCGCCGGGCTGCGAATATCGCGGGGCCTGATTGGTGGCCGTCTTGAAAAAATCGTTGCCCTTGCCGCCGCGCCCGCCGCGCATGAGGGTCTTTTCTTCCAAACTATTGGTAATTTCGAGCAAAAACTCGCCCGTTTCCGCGTCGCGGGCGACCGTTCCGAGCGGCACATCGACAGTGATCGTTTCGCCGTCGGAGCCCGTTTTGTGCGCGCCGCGCCCGCTTTGAGCATTCCCGGCATAAATATGTTTGCGAAATCGGAGGGGCAAAAGCGTCCATTCGTTGCGGTCGCCGCGAAGGATAATGTCGCCGCCGGTGCCGCCGTTCCCGCCGTCGGGGCCGCCTTTGTAGGTCTGCGCCGTGTGGCTAAAATGGACGCTTCCGCCGCCGCCATCGCCGCTGCGGAATAGTATTTTGACGTAATCGATGAAATTTTCCATGAAATGGTTTGCGCTTTTAGTGTTTGCAGGGGTAGCCAAAAAGGCAAAATTAGCTTAAATCTTCGGGATCGCCCCCAGTTTTTGACCAATTGCTTTTAAAATGAAGTCCTCAATTCACCGAAAGCTCCAGCCCCATCCCCCGCAACGCCTGCACAAACTCGTTCCCCGCGTTCACCTTTTTGCCCGTCGATATCTTGTGCAAGGGGCTTCCGCGAAGCCAGTTGCCTCGCTGTCAAAAGTTCATAATACCATAAAAACGAACTTTTACTCTAAAAACCCAACGCATATCTTTTCTATTGGCCTTTTTTGGCGTCCGTCTCGCTTCCCACCGCTCATTGCCAGCGCGGGGATGTATTTCTTCAAGTTCGGTTCAAACAATGAAAAAACTTCTTCGGTTGCAAAACTGGTTGTGGTGCATGGGGTTTGCAATAAACTCAATTCGACGGGCGCACCCGAAGGCGAGGGAAGGCCACTGAAAATAGCCCGAAAAAAATCACCGCCCCGCATGGATCAAAAGCACCGAAATATCCGCAGGGTTCACCCCCGAAATGCGGCTCGCCTGCCCGATGGTGCGCGGTTTTATCTTTGCCAATTTGATCCGCGCCTCCATCGAGAGCGCGGCGATGCCCCCATAATCGAACGAATCGGGCAGCCGCAGTTCTTCCAAACGGATGATTTTTTCGACCATTTCCTCCTCTTTTTTGATGTAGCCCTCGTATTTCATGCCGGTCTCGGCGAGGTCGAGGGTCTCTTGGTCGTACTTTTCAAGGAACTGCCCAAGCTCTGGGAGGACGGTCGCGAGGCTTTTCAAATCGACCTGCGGGCGGAGCAAAATATTGTGCAATTTCATTTTTTGGGAAACGGGCGCGGTTTCGATTTTTTCCAAAAAAGCATTTATATCTTCGGGCAAAATAAAATTTTTCCGAAGATGCTCCTCAATTTCGGCGATGGCCTTGCGTTTTTGTTCGACACGCACCATCCGGTTTTCTGCCCCGGCGAGGCCCAATTTCGCGGCCAGCGGCGTCAATCGCAGGTCGGCATTATCCTGCCGCAGAAGGATCCGGAACTCGGCCCGCGAGGTGAACATCCGGTACGGTTCGTCAGTCCCCTTGTTCACGAGGTCATCGATCAGCACCCCGATATATCCTTCGCTGCGCTTCAAAATGAACGGCGCCTCTTCGCAGACGGCGAGCGCGGCGTTCAGCCCGGCCATGAGACCCTGACAACCGGCCTCTTCGTAGCCCGTCGTGCCGTTTATTTGTCCGGCGAAAAAGAGGTTTTTCACCAAATGCGTCTCCAAGCCTAGCGTGAGTTGCGTCGGCGGGAAATAATCGTACTCGATCGCGTAGCCGGGGCGGAACATTTTGACGTTTTCCAGTCCCTCGATTTGCCGCAGGGCCTTGAACTGCACATCCTCCGGGAGGCTCGACGAGAAGCCATTGATATAGATTTCGACCGTCGTCCAGCCTTCCGGTTCGATGAAAAGCTGGTGCCGGTCCTTTTCCGAAAACCGGTCGATCTTATCCTCGATGGAGGGGCAATAGCGCGGCCCGAGGCCCTGGATCCGCCCGTTGAACATCGGGCTTTTGTCGAAACCGGTGCGCAGCGTGTCGTGCACTTTTTGGTTCGTGTAGGTCATCCAGCACGGCAATTGTTTCATCAAGAGCGGCGTATCGGTATAGCTGAACCGCCCGGCCGGTTCGTCGCCGGGCTGCATTTCCATTTTTGTGTAATCAATTGAGCGGCTGTCGAGGCGCGGCGGGGTGCCGGTTTTCATGCGCCCGGCCTCAAAACCGAGTTCGACCAATTGCTCGGTGATTCCCCGTGCGGCGGATTCCCCGGCGCGGCCCCCGCCAAACTGTTTTTCGCCAATATGGATGATGCCGTTCAAAAAAGTCCCGTTCGTCAGGACCACCGAACGGCCCGCAATCTCGATGCCCATGCTCGTGCGGATGCCCTCGACGCGACCATTTTTAACGATGAGGCCGCCGACCATTTCTTGCCAAAAATCGATTTTTGGATGATTTTCGAGCATATTCCGCCATTTTTGGGCAAAAAGCATCCGATCGCTCTGCGCCCGTGGCGACCACATGGCCGGCCCTTTTGAGCGGTTGAGCATCCGAAATTGCACAGCGGTCAGGTCGGTCACGATGCCGGAATACCCGCACAGCGCATCAATTTCTCGCACGATCTGCCCCTTCGCGACGCCGCCCATTGCGGGGTTGCACGACATTTGGCCGATGGTCTGCATGTTCATCGTGGCCAAAAGGACAGTGCAGCCCATGTTCGCGGCGGCGACTGCGGCCTCGCACCCGGCATGGCCGGCGCCGACAACAATGACATCGTATGTTGGGAACATTCTTGTGTTTTTCTTTAAAAAGTGGGCGAAATTAGGTCAAAATGGGCCAGGTTCGAGGGTTTTGGCAAATTTTGCCGGGAAAAGTATTTTGGCAACCTTTTTAATAATGCCCTGTTATCTTTGCGCGTGGAATGAATCTGCATAAGCAGAATTCGCACAAAAAAATGCACAACTGATTGATTTTCAATGAATAACGACCGATTGATTTACCTCGACAACAACGCCACCACCCCTTGCGACCCGCGTGTGGTGGACACGATGTTGCCCTATTTTACCCAACATTTTGGCAACGCGGCCAGCCGCAGCCATGCTTTTGGCTGGTCTGCCGAGGAGGCCGTCGATTACGCCCGCGAACAGGTCGCAACGCTCATCGGCGCGGAGGAAAAAGAGGTCATTTTCACGTCCGGCGCGACCGAGGCCAACAACCTCGCGATCAAGGGTGTTTTTGAAATGTACGCCAAAAAAGGCAACCACATTATAACGGTGGAAACCGAGCACAAGGCCGTCCTCGACACCTGCAAGCACCTCGAAAAACACGGCGCGGAGGTCACTTATTTAAAGGTGAAAACCGATGGCCTCATCGACCTGCTCGAACTTGAAGCCGCCATCACCCCGAAAACCATTCTCGTCAGCATCATGTGGGCGAACAACGAAACGGGCGTGATTCAGCCGATGAACGAAATCGCCATCATCTGCGAAAAACACGGCGTGCTTTTTCACTCGGATGCCACCCAGGCCGTCGGCAAAATTCCGACGCTGCCGCGCGAAGTCGGCATTCACCTGATGTCGTTTTCTGCCCATAAAATGTACGGCCCGAAAGGCGTGGGCGCGCTCTACGTTTCCCGGAAAAACCCGCGCGTGAAAGTCACGGCTCAAATGGACGGCGGCGGCCACGAACGCGGAATGCGCAGCGGAACGCTCAACGTGCCAGGCATTGTTGGCTTCGGAAAAGCCTGCGAACTGGCTCGCCTCGAAATGGCTTCCGATGCCGCCCGCCTCTCGAAACTGCGCGACCGGCTGCAAAACGAACTCATGCAAATGGAGGAAACCGCCATCAACGGCAACCCCGCCCATCGGATGCCGCACGTCGCCAATATTTCGTTCAAACACGTCGAAGGCGAGGGTTTGATGATGACGTTCAACAAAAATATCGCCCTGTCGAGCGGTTCGGCCTGCACGTCGGCGAGCCTGGAGCCCAGTTATGTGCTGGTCGGAATGGGCCTCGGCGATGATTTGGCGCATTCGTCGCTGCGTTTTTCGTTGGGCCGTTTCACGACTGATGAAGACGTTGACCAGGCCATCGAACTCGTTCGGAATGGCGTGAATCATATGCGCGACCTGTCGCCAATCTGGGAGATGTATCAGGAAGGGATTGATTTGACGAAGATTG
>JANOQP010000835.1:0-2148 GCA_031414895.1 Saprospirales bacterium | reverse complement strand
GATTCGTTCCGACGGCTTCGAGCCAAACGGTTCTGCCGCTTTTCCTGCGTTCTGCCGGAGATCGTTCGGCGGCGAGTTTGGTCGCGGCGTATAATGCGACGAACTGCGCGGTTCAGCGCACCGGTCAGCCGACCGGAACATTACCGGGAATTTTCGTTGCCCTATTTAAAACAAATTTGCGCCGCGCTGCCGCCCGAAACGCCCAAAACGGTCTTTGCAAAAGGGGCCTGGTTCGCCCTCCGCGACCTCTCGGAGCTGCCCTGCCAAGTCCTCGGCCTCGACTGGAACATGGCCCCAAAATGGGCGCGCGAACAGGTCGGTGACGGCCCCGTTTTGCAGGGCAATTTTGACCCGTGCAATCTTTATGCACAGCCGCAAGTCATTGAAAATGAGGCGATTAAGATGATTGGTGAATTTGGAAAAAAGCATATTGTCAACCTCGGCCACGGGGTTTATCCGGATACGCCGCTCGATGGGGTGCGGGTTTTTGTGGACACGGTGAAGGCGTTTCGGTATCCGGTTTAGTGAGGCGGTGACTTAAAGTCTCCACCTCACTTTGCCGCAAACATCCTAAAAATTTTTTTTGAAAATAAAAACAAAAAAGGTTTGATTTTTAAAAATCTATTGTTTTAAATTTGCCCCATAAATCACCCAAAAATTGGATTTATGGCAAACTCAAACTCGGGCGGCCTCCTGATGAAAACGGGCCTTTTCGCCGCGCTGGCTGCTGTTTTTTATTTCCTGTTCAATTTTTTTGGCGGAAAAAAAGCCGATGAAACCGTCGCCGAAACGCCCGAAAAAAAACCGAAAACCGAGCAACCGGACGGGATGCGCCCCGCAAAACCGCACCCCGAATTTGAGATAAACCCCTCTGAACCAGCACTTTATGAGCCAAGTTCGACGACGGGCGAGATCGTGCGGCACACTTGGTTTTCGTTGAGCTATTCCGAGGACCACGAGCAACCGGAATGGGTCGCCTACGAACTCACGCGCGAGCGGCTGAACGCCGATTTTGCGGAGCGCACCAATGTTTTCAAGCCCGACCCGGACGTGCGGACCGAGTCGGCCACGCCCCGCGACTATTCGGGGAGCGGTTTTGACAAAGGCCACCTTTGCGCCGCCGCCGACATGGGGTTCGACGAAAATGCGATGGACGAGACGTTTTATATGTCCAATATTTCGCCCCAAAAAAAGGCCTTCAACACCGGGATCTGGCGCGAACTGGAAGAAAACACCCGCGATTGGGCGCGAAAGTTCAGGCATATATATATTGTCACGGGCCCCGTTTTGACGAAGCCGATGGACACGCCGCCGCTCGGTTTTTCAAAAGTGACCGTCCCGGCGGCGTTTTATAAAGTGATCTTGGCGGGCGACAAGGGCATCGCCTTTTTGGTCCCGAACGAAAAATCGGATCGGCCTTTGATGGATTTTGCAGTGACCATCGACCGGGCCGAAAAAGCGACGGGCCTCAATTTTTTCCCAAAAATGCTGACCGGGCTGGGCGAGGAAACGGAAGCGGTCCTCGATAAATCGGTTTGGATGGTGGACGAAAAACGGTTTGCAAAGCGGGTCGTCGAATGGAACTCGGTCAATTGACCGGGCTGCCGGGGCAGCTTTGTTAAACAAAAAGAATTGCCCGCTCCGTTTAATTTTGCCCCATCATTCAACTAAAAATAATGGCCAACAAAGAAAAATTCCTCCAAACCATCAATGCCGGGTACACTTTTTCCGGCGCGACCGTCACGCTCGGCGGGGCGATGCTCGATGGCCAATCGGTCGCCGGGGCGCAGGTCAAAATACCGCTGCGGACGATGAACCGGCACGGCCTCATCGCGGGCGCGACAGGGACGGGCAAAACAAAAAGCCTCCAACTTTTGGCCGAGAGCCTCGCCGCGAACGGCGTCCCGAGTCTTTTGATGGACATAAAAGGGGACCTTTCGGGCATTGCGATGCCCGGTGCGATGCACCCAAAAATTGCCGACCGGGCGCAAAAAATCGGCATCAACTGGCAGCCCGCTGGCAATCCGGTGGAGTTCCTGACCCTTTCCAATGAAAAAGGTGCGCGGCTTCGGGCGACGGTGAGCGAGTTTGGCCCGGTGCTTTTTTCAAAAATATTGGGGCTGAACGACACGCAGGGCGGGGTTGTGG
>JANOQP010000834.1:0-4892 GCA_031414895.1 Saprospirales bacterium | reverse complement strand
CAAGGTTACGCTCTACTATTCCGGCGGCGAGGTTTCAGGATGGGTCACTGGCTCGGGCCAACCACAATCCTCCATGCGGGTTACCAAAGGCCCGACAACTTGGGCCTCCGGCGGGGGCGGCAACACAAATGCCAACTCGGCCAGTTTTGCAACTACCCAGGCGGCCTGGGGGACCGGGACTTCGTTCACGGCAACCGTGACGGGCGGTTTTTCCGGCTTTGCGGTTTCCAACCTCGGCGTGGTCCTGCCCGTCGAACTGACCGAATTCCGCGCAAAGCTCGCCAGCGACCAAAAATCGGTTCAACTCAACTGGCGCACCGCGACCGAACAGAACAATGCCCGGTTCACCCTCGAACGCGCCATCGACGGCGGGCGCACCTTCGAGCCAATCCACGAACAACTGGGCAATGGCACGACCCAATCGCCCAACGAATACCGGTTTTTGGACAAAAACGCGCAACCCGGCACCAATATCTATCGCCTTTCGCAGATGGATTTTGATGGAAAAACAACGGCAATCGGCATGGCCTCGGTCGAAGTGCCGTTCCCGGTCGAGTTCGAAATCATGCCAAACCCGGCAAGCCCGGGCGGCGAACTGGCCATTTTTGCATCGCTGCCACGGGCCGGTGAAATCGCGCTGGATTGTTTCGATATGAGCGGGCGGCTGGTCTTTTCCCAAAAAATGGAGGCCCAAAAAGGCGAAAGCCTCATTCCGGTCCCTTTTGAATTGGCATCGGGTGTTTATGTGGTGCGGATGCTCCATGAAAATGGGCAGGTCGTCAAGCGATTGATTGTGCGCTGATTTATTTTTTAAAAAAAAAGGCCAACCCGTTCGTCGAGTTGGCCTTTTTTTTTGTGTTGAAAAAAACGTTTTGGTCAATGTTTGAAAATTGATGTTGAAAAAATTTCCCGCCCAGCCTGCATTTTCACAAAAAACAGCCCCTCCGAAAGCCCGTCGAGCGCGAAGCGGTTCGCCCCTTTTTCGCCCAAAAACTTCGTTGAAAAAACTGCCCGGCCCGTCGCGTCAAAAACATCGATGGAAACTTCGCCAGCCTCCAAAAGCGGCCATTCGAGCGTCGTTTTTTCGGAAAAAGGGTTGGGCCACGCGGTCAAATTTTGCGCCGCCGCGATTTGTTTTTTGTCCGAAAAAACGAGCGAGATCGGATGGCTTTTTTCATCTTCAAAATAGGCTTCCGGCGCGAGGTTTTCATTTTCCAAAAACAAAACATCGGCGAGCTTGCAGTCGCGCAACACCTTGATTTTCAACGAAATAAGTGCGTCCCGCGCGCCCAAAAACTGGCGAGGCGCGTCCGAAAACCAGTTCATCGCGGCGCGTCCGGGGGCGGTCACAGCGAGCATCGGTGCGGCCTCCGGAGCGTCCGGGCTTTCTGTGATTTCGATAAAATTTGGGTCGAATTTCAGGGCCATTTGCCAAGCCAAAAGCGCGGTTTCGTTTTCAGAAAAGATGGGAATTTCGAGGGTCTGGCCAGCCGCGAGTTGGCGGTTTTCGAGAGAAAAAAGGGCAGGGGAGCGGTCTGCGAAAATTTCTCCGGTAAAATTATTGGGGATTGCATCGCCCGTCAGGTCGCCGATTTTGATGCCGAAGAATTCGCAATCAGCGTTCGTGGACGTGCTGAAAACGCAGGTCGGACAGCTGCCAAAGCAGGGCGTTGTGCAATTTTTTGGCACAAAACGCCATGACGTGTTGCCCGGAAAACAAGGGGTGATGCCAAGTATAACCTTCCGCATTTGGACCAAATCGAAGGTTGAGATCATGCCGTTGCCATTGATATCAGCGGCGATTTGGTGAAAGCATGACGTGAAAGGCTGGATGCCCAAAATATGCTTCGAGATTTTCACCAAGTCGAAAGTGGAGACACCGTTCAGGCAATTGATGTTTTTGTAGGGCAGCAAATTGTCGCCAGCGTTCAGCGGGAGGCCCGCCAAATTGAGGCAGCCGGTTGCGTTCGGCGGGCTGAAAAGGGTTGGGTTTGAGTTCGTCCCGGTATTCAATTGGAGAAGCCCGATGGGGGCACCCGGTTGGTTGGAAATGGGCGACATGACCGCGCAAACTTGGTTTTGGCCAACGGCCACGAGCGCGAAAAAAGCGAGTGCGAAAGTGAAGAATGATTTCATAACCGATTGATTTAGAATGATTTGCGTGATTTATTTTTTCAAAATGATCGTCGTGAAGAGTTCCTGGAACGATTGTATTTTCACAAAAAACAGCCCATCCGAAAGCCCGTCGAGCAAATAGCGGTTCGCCCCTTTTTCGCCCAAAAACTTCGTTGAAAAAACCGCCCGGCCCGTCGCGTCAAAAACATCGATGGAAACTTCGGCGGCTTCCAAAAGCGGCCATTCGAGGGTCGTGTTTTCGGAAAACGGGTTGGGCCAAGCGGTCAAATTTTGCGCCGCCGCAATCGGTTTTTTATCCGAAAAAACGAGCGAGATCGGATGGCTTTTTTCATCCGAAAAATAGGCTTCCGGCGCGAGGTTTTCATTTTCCAAAAACAAAACATCGGCGAGCTTGCAGTCGCGCAACACATTGATTTTCAATGAGATAAGCGCGTCCCGCCCGACCAAAAACGTGCGCGGCGAGGCCGAAAACCAGCCCATTGCTGCCCGTCCCGGAGTCGTGCGGGCGACCATCGGAAGCCCACCCAAACCCGGCGTTGGGGCTTCTTCGATTTCGATAAAATCGGGGTCGAATTTCAGGGCGAGTTGCCACGCGAGCACGGAAAGTTCGCTTTCGGAAAAAATCGGGACAACGACGGATTGCCCGGATTTGAGTTCGCGGTTTTCCATAAAAAACCGGGCAGGCGCACGGTATTCCAACAAAATCTCCGGTATCATTTGGTCGCAGGCCGCGTTGCCCGTCAGGTCGCCGATCTTGACCCCGTCAAAATTGCAAGGGTCGGAAGGGCCGCCATCGCAGTATTCGAGCCAGTTTGAATACCAGTTGGGGGAGCCGAAACCTTGGTTTTTCAGCACGAAACGCCATGAATTGTTCACCGGGAAGTCGATGTAGATCCCCAAAATCAACTTTTCGAGCTCGACCACATCCGCCGCGGAAACAACGAGGTCGTTGTTGGCATCGGCGGCAGCGAATTGAAACGGGCTGTTGAACGGCTGCACCCCCGAAAGGTGTTTTTCGAGCTGCGAAAGGTCGGCCATCGAGACTCCATTGAGCGGATTGATGTATTTTTCCGGGAACACCCGGTATTGGTTTGTGGCCGGCATAGTTGAAGTGTTCACGAAAAAGCAACCTGAGTCATCGGTTATCCCGCCAGGAAATAAATTGGGCAGCCCAACAAACGGCAGCGGGTGCGCAAACACCTTAACCTCCGAGACCCCGGTCGGGCAGTACGCCGAGGTGATGCAGATTGGTTTGCCCGGCGGGTTCGGCCAACTGGCGCATGAACCCGAATTGTCGCTCAAAATGAGGCTTATTGCACAAAAAGCGGTGTTGCCTGCTTCGTCCATCGCCCAAAGCTCGACCAAATTAGTGCCGATTTGCGAGCAATCCAAGTGCAATTGTGCTTGTGGCATCCCTTCCGAATCGGTCGGGAAGCCCACGCCGGGATTGATGTCAGGGTCACGGAGCGCGAAAACAAGGAGCGTAGGATCGGTCAGGTCGTCCTCGGCATAGATCAAAAAATCGGTTGCCCAAAGCGTGACGGAAGGCGGTTGCGGGCTGCCCCAATTGCCCATCGAATTGATCAACATGCCATTCATGCAAACAACGGTCGGTGGCGTGGTGTCCACTTGCCCAATGGATTTGAATGAAAAAAGGCAGCAAACCGCCGCAATTTTGATTTTCCAGAATTTCATGGTTCAGTTTTTTTGAAATATAGTGGTCGAAAAAATTTCCGGCCCGGCCAGCATTTTCACAAAAAACAGCCCATCCGAAAGCCCGTCGAGCAAATAGCGGTTCGCCCCTTTTTCGCCCAAAAACTTCGTTGAATAAACCGCCCGGCTCGTCGCGTCAAAAACATCGATGGAAACTTCGGCGGCTTCCAAAAGCGACCATTCGAGCGTCGTGTTTTCGGAAAAAGGGTTTGGCCATGCGGTCAAATTTTGCGCCGCCGCAATCGGTTTTTTATCAGAAAAAATGAGCGAGATCGGCTGGCTTTTTTCATCCGAAAAATAGGCTTCCGGCGCGAGGTTTTCATTTTCCAAAAACAAAACATCGGCGAGCTTGCAGTCGCGCAACACCTTGATTTTCAACGAGATAAGTGCGTCGCGCGCGCCCAAAAACTGGCGAGGCGCGTCCGAAAACCAGTTCATCGCGGCGCGTCCGGGGGCGGTCACAGCGAGCATCGGGGCGGCTTCCGAAACGTCCGGGCTTTCTGTGATTTCGATAAAATTTGGGTCGAATTTTAGGGCCATTTGCCACGCCAAGAGCGCGGTTTCGTTTTCCGAAAAAATTGGGATTTCGATGGTCTGGCCAGCCGCAAGTTCGCGGTTTTCGAGGGAAAATAGGGCAGGGGAGCGGTCTTCGGAGGTTTCGTTGGCGAAATTGTTGGAAATGGCATCGCAGGTGAGGTCGCCTATTTTCACGGCATCAAAATCACAGGTTGCCGTCGCAACGATCGGGCAATATTCGACCCAATTTGAGTACCAAAATGGGTCGCCGAAATTTTGGTTCCTCAACACAAAACGCCAAGAATCATTGTTCGGAAAATCCGTGTAAATGCCCAAAATCAACTTGCGGAGTTCAACGATGTCAAAGGTTGTGACCTGTTTGTTGTTGTTTATGTCCGCCGCCACGAATTGGAGTGGGCTGGTGAAGGGCTGGTTGTTCAAAATATGCTTTGACATCCGCACGAGGTCAAAGGTGCTAACGCCGTTCAAGGGGTTTATGTCCTTTTTGGGGGTGACGGAATAGTTTG
>JANOQP010000833.1:0-2223 GCA_031414895.1 Saprospirales bacterium | reverse complement strand
CGTTTTTTTCCGCCGAAAAAAGCTGCAAAACGGGGTCGCCCTCGGTGTTCATGGCGAGCGTCCAGCTCACGAAACGGCCGTCCGCGCTGATCTCGCGGTTTTCAATGTGCCGCCATTTTTGGTAATCGTCAAATTCGAGCGGTTGTTTTTTTTGCGAAAAAAGGGCCGTGGGCAGGGCGAAAAGAAGGGTTGCGAGAAAGAGGTTTTTCATAAAACGGCTGCTAGCGGGCAAATTCATTTGCCCAAAATTTTTAAAAATATTGGCGGCCAAAAGAAATCAAACCCTTCATGCTGTCCTGTTTTTTCGCCCAAAAAACCTTGTTATGGGCTAAAAAACATCGTTATTCGCCCTTATTTTCTAAAAAACGAGAACACAGCTCATGGAATCGACCCTCGATTTTTCACAAAAAGCCCTCGATTGGCTCTGGAACTACGGCCCCGGCATCGCTATTTCGGTCGCCATACTTTTGGGCGGCCTCTGGCTGATCCGACGGATGATCGCGACGCTCGACACGGTGCTGGTTGCCCGGAAAATGGACGATTCGTTGCGCCCATTTTTCGTTTCGATGGCCGATGCGGGCATGAAAGTGATGCTGATTTTGGTCGTCGCCGGGCGGATGGGCATCGAAACAACCTCGTTTATTGCGGTCATTTCGGCAATTGCGTTCGCGATCGGGCTGGCGTTGCAGGGCAGTTTGGGCAATTTCGCGAGCGGCGTGTTGATCCTGCTTTTCCGCCCGTACCGCGTCGGCGACAATGTTACGATCGGCGGGATGAACGGCACGGTGAAGGAAATTCAGATCTTCAACACGATGTTGGAGACCAATTCAGGCAAAAAAATCATCATCCCCAACGGCTCGGTCACGAGTGGCGCCATCGAAAATATCCCCCAAAATGGCGAGGTCCGCGCCGAGGTAAAAGTTACCTTTGTGCAGGAAACCTCGTCCGCGCTCGTCCGGGCGGTCTCCGGCGAGGTGATCCGGCGCAGCCCCAGTTTTTTGGCCCAAAAAGAGCCCTATGTGGCCATCGTCGGCTTCCCTGGCGGCGGCGTTGAAATGATCATCGGCGCATGGACGACGGGCGACAACCACGATGACATGGTCGAATACTTGCACGAAGAGCTCAAAAAAGCCTACGATTCGACCGGGATCAAGCTGGCCACGGATGATCATAAATTTAAGTTTGGAAAATAATCGAAACATAAAAAATGTCCTTCGACTCGCCTGTTTCGCTGAAGATCTACCGCAATTTCAAGGCCATCGAGCCGGCGAATTGGCAGCGCGTCGTGCGATATTTCGAGCGGCACGAAGCGGCGATCGGCGATCTCGGTTTCGACGAATATTTCGACTGCCTCCGGACGTACACCGAGGCACTTTTCCACTCCGGGCAGTCGGCGAAGCACCTCGTGATGTCGGATGTTTTGATCGGCGAGGTTTTCGCAAAAAACGTCCGGGCGTGGCGTGGCGAGGATGTTTTTTCGCAAGCACTTTTCCAAAAAGCGGCATCTCATTACAACCTCGACGAACAGGCCCGCGCCGAGCATGTTTTGCGCGAGCTTTTGAAGATCAGTCCCGACCATAAATTGGCCACCGCCCTCCTTTTTCGCGTTTTTCGCGCCAAAAAATCCCGTTTTTTAAAGAAAACGCGCATCGCGGCGATGATATTCTTTTTGCTGGCTGTGCCAATTATCGCGTTCCAATTGACGGTCGTCCGCCAATTTCACCCGGAACTCAACCCGGTTTTCAGCTATTTTTGGTGGTCAAGTTTCGCGCTCGGATGGGCCTCGCTGGCCATCGGCGACGGCTGGAATTTTTGGGGCGCAAAACGAAAAGTGCGCCATTTTCTCCGCGAATCGCGCCTAAATAAAAGAAGTTTATGAACCCCTCCGAGTGGCTTTCGGCCCCGCTTTTTTCCCTTTTTGACAAAAATTTTACGCTCGCGCAATTGCTCGGCACGGTCGCCGGGCTGGCGGTCGCGGTGTATTTTTATCGCGCCGTTTTGAAAAATTGGCTGCCGCGCGCGACTGTTCGGTTGGGCATTTCGCCAACGGAAAGGTCGCAGTTGAAGGGCGATTTGTTGATTGCATTTTGCCTGCTTTTGCCCGCCATTTTGATAAAAACGGGGAATATCCCGGATGAAATCCGACTTTCAGATGTGGCCTCGGTCGGCCTTTCTGAAATCCTTTTTTTGCTCGGTTTCGTGCAGGTCGCCCGGTTCGCCGAC
>JANOQP010000832.1:0-2293 GCA_031414895.1 Saprospirales bacterium | reverse complement strand
TAGCCCCAGTTCTTCGGCAATTTCTCGACTGCCTTTCCCGGATTTTGACAGGTAGATTATTGCTTGTTTGTCACATAGTGTTGTGCGCATAGGAGGTGTTTTTACCTGCAAATTTGACACGACTTTTCTGGACTTTTGTAGCATGACTTATCTGGACTCAACAGACCTGACACGTTCTGTCGGCAAGTCTATGACTTTTTTGGCTGGGGTAACGGCTCTCGCTCGGGTTGGGAAGCTGGATTTCGGCGACCCCGTTCCAATAGACGACGAAGGTGTTGAGCCAAGCCGCCATCCAAGCGAAAAGCGACCACTTGCTCGGGCTGAAAGAGAACGCCATCGTGGCCCTTCAAAAAAAATCCCCTGCCAAGAATTGATTCCGGGCAGGGGATTTTCGGCTTTTTATCGGTTCTTGAAAAATCAGGCGACGGCCAAAGCTGCGTGCGGCATCCCTGATTTTTCTGGTTTCTCAAATTCTGGCGAAGTCTTTACGATGTTGACTTCGAGCGCGTGTTTTCCCAAAAGATAAAAAAGACTCCAAACATTCGGGCAACCGTCAATCGCGGCGGGCGGAAATTCCTCGAATTCTGTTTGAAAAACAGCCATGAACTTTGACCCATCGAAACCCTCGATTTCCGGGTTTCGGGCCAATTGGTCTGCCCAGCACCGGGCGGCATCATTGATTTGAGCTGCCTTTATCTGACGGACATAAGTACCGCCACGGAATAAGGTGATGAAAGTGTAGTTTGCCATTTCAATTGCCTTTATTTTTTTGAGAATGGTTTTCCCCAGTCCAATCTTTCTTCTTTCGCCAATGCGCTATTTCGCGCTGCAACTTCTTCAAAAGCTTTTTGTCGTCCGGGGTTTTGTTCGGCTTTTTCAGCAATTGCTCGAATGCTTGTTTTGCTTTTTGATAGGCTTCCTCTGCAATTTCACGCACTTTTTGGTTGGCGTGTTTTTCGTTTTTGCCCGACGATTTTTCCATTTTCAGCTCTGGAAACGCCACTTCTGAATGTATCCAAAAACCCAAACAAAGACAGAAAAACAACAGCCCAATCAAGAAAACCGGTTTGCCCAAAAACGGGACAGGCGAAGTTTTGTCAAAAACCAATTGCATAGCCGGGGAGGATTTGCCTGCAAATATAGAGTTTGATTGTATTTTATCGAGCTGGATGGGACAAAATTCCCGATGGTTCTGTGTGTTCCCGCTGGCTGGTCGCTCGTGCGGGCCTTTTGCCCCGAAACGTATCGTTGTCAGGTCTCCTCCAAAGGTGGACAGGTTTGCCCTGCGGTAAAACCGCTCGGGCCGGGAAGCTGGCTATCAGCCGCCCCCGAGGCCTCGGGCACGTGGCAAGGGCCGGTTGGGGCTGACCATTCAGCCATTCTCTCCAAAAAAACGGTCGAACCCTTTTTTCAAAAGCCCATTCCGCAGCACTTGGTCGCGGGTCCAAAATTCCGCGTCCAGTTCGAGCACGAGCGCGACGAACAACTGGTCTTTCGGGTCAATGTCCCGAACGAGCATCCATGCGCGATAAAGATTGTTGGTGGAAATCATCGTCTCGCTGTAAAAGCGAGTGTTTGACAGGAGGATATTGAGCGTTTCCAAAAACTCGTCCTCGGTCAGTTTTGATTTTTCGCGGAGCCGTTCGCGGTGCTTGAAAATCTCGACAATCAAAAAATTGGGCGTATAAAAAACACAGTCCCTGTTGTTTTCAAAATGCCGCAGTACCGATGAGTTTTTGGTGCGAGGCTCGAAAAGAAAATATTGGAATCGAAAACGACCGCTTTCATGCTTCTGCCGGGATAAAGCGAAGTTTGTTTTTCTCCCACCAGTCGGAAAGAATCTCCTCGCCCAAGGCCTCGATTTCAGGATTGAAATCGCCCTTTGACAACAAATAACGAAGCCTCAACCATTGGAGCATTTCCATGAAAACCTCTTTGTCCATAGCTTCTTTGGCAATGGAAATCACAAATTGGTCGGTCGTCGAGTGCCATTGAATAGCTTGCATCGGCTGTTTTTTTTACAAAAGTAGCTGTTTTTTTTGTTTGTTGATTGAGAAGTTTCAAAAATCGGCCCGCTGGCTGGTCGCTCGTGCGGGTCTTTTGACCCGATACGTATCGTTGTCAGGTCTTTGCCTTTCGGTAAAAACCGCTCGGGCCGGGAAGCTGGATATCAGCCGCTCCCGAGGCTTCGGGCAAGACGAAGGTGTCGAGCCAAGCCGCCATCCAAGCGAAAAGCGACCACTTGCTCGGCCTGAAAGAGAACGTCATCGTCGGGAAAGACGAGGGAATGAAA
>JANOQP010000831.1:0-3917 GCA_031414895.1 Saprospirales bacterium | reverse complement strand
CAACGAGGCGGTCCGCAACATCAAGTTCCTGCGCCCCGATTCGGGCGGGAAACTTTGCCCCGTGCCATACGATTTCGATTTTTCGGGCTTCGTGAATGCCTCATATGCCTCGCCGAACAGCGAGTTCCCGATCAAGTCCGTCCGCGAAAGGTATTGGCAGGGCGCGTCGCTGCCGCCGGAAGTCGTCCGCCGCGCCGCGCAGGTTTTCCACAAAAAGAGGGATGCACTTTACCAGGTCATCCTCGATGCAGAAGTCATCGACGAAGGGCAAAAAGCGGACTTGACCGTTTATATCGACTCTTTTTTCAAGATTTTGGCCGACAATAAGGATGTTCCGGTCAATAAAACGCCGGTGGCGAGCCGATAAGCAACATTCAAAACCAGGTTCAAAATCAAATTCAGAAAGCCCGAAAACAAAAAAAGGGGCCGGTTTCTCAACCGGCCCCTTTATCGTGGGACACCAACGGGGCTCGAACCCGCGACAACCAGAATCACAATCTGGGACTCTACCAACTGAGCTATAGCGTCCATTTGATGGGGCAAAAGTACACGGGATTTCAAAATTTCCAACGAGTAAAGGAATTTTTTGGGAACGGACAGGTTCGTTTTTGCGGGAAAACCCAGTTTTTCCCTATGCGCCGAACTACTATTTTTTGGGCAAAAAAAATCCAACCCACTGAAAATCAACGGGTTGGATTTTTTATTTTTTCCAAAAAGCAGGTGTCAACCTTTTACCAAAGTCTTTGTCGCCGTCCCCTTTTCCGTCCGGACACGGAGGAAGTACATCCCTTTCGGCTGCCCGCTCAGCCGGATCTCATGGCTACTGACGAGGCTGTTTTTTTCAAAAAAGCCCTCGACGCGCTGCCCCAGCGAATTGAAAACGGAGACATCGAGAAAATCAACTTTTTCTTCTTTCAAGATGAAACTGAAAACGCCGTCTTCCGAGGGGTTCGGGAAGACCGAAAAAGAGAGCGTCGGGTCGTAAATATCGCCGTCCGTGCCGACCACGTTTGCCGTGCCGATGGGGCCAGCGGCGAACGAAATGAGGTTGCAGGCGACCACCAAATGCGGGTTGAAACCATCGGTGCAGCTCGGACAGGTCACGCCGGAGACGCAGCCCGAGTTGTTCGGGTGACATTCATCGACATATTCGAGGTCAAATTCGTAGCCCATCGCGACCGGCCCTATGTTCAAAAAAGGGCTCATTTCATAATCGAACCACGGAGCGATCGCCCCGGGGCACCATCCGGCGCGGGCATAGTACCAAGTCCCGTTTTGCGGCGAACAACCGTCGGGGTTCGGGTTGCAGTTTTGCCAATTGTGCTGGGTAAAAGTGGATGCCCCGTTCACAAAAACATGGTGTGTATCGTCGTGAAATTCAGCCGCGTTGCCCGTGTTGTTGTCGCCCCAACCGTGGCCCGTGGAGACAAGTTTGAGCGTCGATGCGACAGTCCCGGTCGGGAAATTTATTGCCAATGGCTCGGTTGGCGAGAGGTTGCCGGGGTCGCCGAAGGGATAGGTTTTTTGCCATAACACGCTGATACTGCTGTACTTATGGGCGGGCGCACCAGCTTTGTACTTGAATTTCAGGTTGTACAGATAGCCGTTGTCGAGCGTCGCATTGTTGAGCCGGAAGGCGATTTTTCCGTTCAAAAGGCTCATAAAATCGGTCACGTCCAGCTGGTGCGAACAGGGCGTCCCGTACGGCGTGATATACCTGATGATCTCCACCCAACGACCGTCGTGCGTCTTCGCGTCGATGCTCGAAACACGGTCCCATTCACCACAGCCGCCCGTCGGGCATTTCACCTCCAAAACCGCGTTGATATTGCTGAACGCGCCCAAAAAGCACGGCAAACTGGCCTCCACGACGGCCTTATTGTCGGTCGAATTGAGCCAAACGTTTGTCGCTGCGACGCCTTCCATGTCCGTCGCAGCCTGCACGACGTTGAAATTGACGGTCGTCGTGGCGGCTGCGCCGAAATTGTTGGTCGCGATTATTTTCATCACCTGTGGCCCGAAAGCGGTCGGCGTCCACCATCCGGTGAAATGTTTGTTGCCATGATCGATCGGGCTGATAGACTGTCCGTTCATTTCGAACTTGACGTTTTGCACCGAAAAAAGCGACGGATAATCAATCCCGACAATCGCCGCGAGCTGGATGGCCGTCAAATTTGGGGTAAAAACATCGCTCACCAACGGGCTCCGCGCATCGATCACTGGGACAAAAGTCTGCGGGTCCAGCACTTTGAACGTGCTGATGATCTCGTCGGCGGGCAAATAAGTGGCGTCGCCCGGTTGGGTTGCCTTCACTGAAACATCGCCCGGTTGCCCGGTCAGCGTAACGGTATTTCCCGCGACCGTTGCCGGGCCGCTCACGATTTCATAAGCAACGGGCAGTCCCGAAGTGGCCGCCGCGCCGAGCGCAAAAGGCGCGTCGGTGGTCAGTTTATTGACGAGTTGCGGAAAGGTGATGGCCTGAAAACCCGTGTTCAGCACGCCGCCAAAATTGGAGACATCGCCGTTGAGCGCGAAATTATTGAGCGTCGCATCGTTCGCGCCCAGCTCATCCTTCAATTTCGAGATGGAGGTATTGTCGCCGAACGGGACGCCCTGGTTCATCTTATAATAAAGGACGAGGTCGGTTTCCGTGCCGGTCAGTTCGTTGGCCATCATGTCGGTGATCTCGGCTGGGGTGAGGGCCTTTTTCCAGAGCGTCACCTCGTCGGCGCGGCCACCATAGACGAAATTGAAGCCCGACAAAATGCTCTTGCCAATGGCAAACGAGACGTTCGTGGCGGTGATTTTTCCGGTCGCGGTCTTGCTGCCCTTCAACACGCCGTCGAGGTAAAGCTGGACTTTGGTCCCGGTAAAAACCCAAGCGAAATGCTGCCATTTTTCCGGCACGATGGTATAGGTCGGCGCGACATATTCGTACAAAGTGCCGGCGGAATTGGAGAAGCGGCACTCAATCTTGCCGTTGTCGAGCTGGATCATGTAAAAGCCTGCGTTCGTCCCCCGCACGCCCATCATGCCCTGCCCGTAGGCATATTTATCGGTATAAAACCAGCCCGTCATCGAAAAAGTGGTGCTGTTTGCGATGAGCGCGGAGGCATTCGGAGTCTCCACAAAATCGTCCACGAGGTCGAAATGGAGATATTGGTCGGACTGCGCCGAACTGTTCTTTGTTAAAAAAAAGGCCAAAAAGAGGGTGGCAAAAACTTGGCAAAACTGTTTCATGATCGGGCGTTTGATGTTTGAGTACCGCCGGACCCCGTTCGGCGAAAAATCCTGAAAGCATGCCGAACGGGGTTCGGTGGTATAATTATGGCCGTAAAGTTGAAAAAAAAAGCAACCGGCAACGGTTTTTTTTTGCCCCGATTTTTGGTAGGTGAACTTCATGGCCAACATCATTTTTTGTCGGGGCCCGTGCGCGAACTTTTGCAAAAAAACCTGGCCGTCCGCTGAAAAAAAAAGCCGCTCTCGCGAGTCAGCGAGGCGGCGTACCATGAGATTATAATGGTAAGTATTGATTTCGACCGAATGCGCCGTGAGCCGAAAAACCGCTGACGACATGGCACAGGCCACTTACACGAACCGTGGATTAGGTGGTTTAAAGTGGGTCATTTGACCATGAAAGTTGGTAAAACAGGATTAAAAACCAAAAATATACTTAAAAATCGGGAATAATTCCGTAATTGGAGAGATGTAGGGACAAGCCCACTACGGGGCAATTTGTCTTTAACGGAATCGGGAAAAGGGAAGATGTGTGATTGGTCGCAGCCCACGCCGCCGGATTAGGTGTGCAAAAGTAGAAACCCTTCCCGCTTTACCAATACTTTGGTACGCTTTTTCTTTTTCTGTCGGCCAAACGACGGTGTTTCGGGTAGGCACAAAAAAGCCGGCTGGGCCGGCTT
>JANOQP010000830.1:0-6730 GCA_031414895.1 Saprospirales bacterium | reverse complement strand
CAGAAAATGTGAAAAGCAATGTAAAAAGCAAGATGGTCAAAGCCGACAGACGACGAAAAGTCGTCAGGCGGGCCGTGCTTCAGCGGGTTCGGAACATGAGCGGATTTATTTGATTTTTGTGATTTTTCTGACTTCCAAAATTATGCGACCTTAACGGCTTCCTGTTGAGCAAATAAGGAAGTGTTACAGATAGATTGCGAAAAATCATAAAAATCACACAAATCAAAAAAATCACAGTTCAGACAAATATCTGCGGCATGAAAAATACCCTTCTCCTCGTCCTCTTCATCATAAAATTTGGGCAACCCGCCCTCGCCCAGACCGTTCTTTTTTTCAACGAAAAAACCGCCTCGCCCACCGACCGCGCCGCAGTCTCGACCCTCCAAGAATACCTCGGAAAAATGACCGGGCAGTCTCCGCGAATCGTCCGTGACGCACAGCCGCGACCGGGCGCACGGGTGATTTTCCTCCAAAAAAATGAATTTTTGAGCGATTTTGGGTTGAAAATGCCCCAAAACCTGCCGGACGGTGCCTTTTTTATGGAATCAAAAAACGGAGCGGCCCTACTTGCGGGCGCGGGCGAACACGGGCTTGAACACGCCGTTTTTGCTTATTTGGAGAAATTGGGCTGCCGAAAATTTAGCCCGCGCGATTCGATCTTGCCGAAACTTTCGCCCGATTGGGCCTTGCCCGAAATTGCGGCGACGCTCGAAAAACCGGCTTTTGCGTGGCGCGAACTGCATTACCCGAACGGTTTTGACCCCCATTTTGCCCGCTGGCACGGCCTTTTGCAGAACAGCGAAAAACGGCGGCAATGGGGGCTTTTTGTCCACACCTTTCACCGGCTCTGCCCGCCCGGCCTTTTTTTTGAAAAAAATCCCGACTGGTTTTCGTTCAACGGGGCGCAGCGGGTGGCCGACGGGCAGCTTTGTTTGTCGAACGGGGGCGTAAAATCGCAGGTCATCGCCGCGCTGCGGGACTCTATTGTACGAAACCCGGCGGCAAAATTTTGGTCGGTCTCGCAAAACGACAATTTCAATTTTTGCAAATGCGAAAATTGCCGCGCCTCGGACGAGAAATACGGCGGCCCGTCCGGCACGATGGTTGCGTTCGTGAACGAGATCGCGGGGCAATTTTCCGACAAAACCATCTCGACGCTGGCCTATCAATACACCCGCGCCGCGCCGAAAAACATCCGGCCTGCCGAGAACGTGAACATCATGTTCTGTTCCATCGAGTGCAACCGAGGCGAGGCTATCGCGACCGACCCATCGAGCGCGGGTTTTCGGCAAGATTTTGAGGGATGGGCGGCCCTGACGAACCATTTTTACCTTTGGGACTATGTCGTGGATTTTCGGAGCTATCAATGCCCGTTCCCAAATTTGGGCGTTTTGCAACCAAATTTGGCCTATTTTCAACGTTTTTCGCCCGAAATGGTCTTTGAACAGGGCAGTGGCCGCGACCGCTCGGAGTTCAGTGACCTCCGCGCCTATTTGCTGGCGAAATGGCTCTGGGACCCTGCGCTGGGCCGCGATATTTTGATGGATGATTATCTGACGGGCGTTTATGGCGGGGCCGCACCATATATTAAGGAGTACATTTTTTCCCTCGAAGATCGGTTGCGGGCGACCGACCGACAGCTTTGGATCTATGCGGTGCCGCAATCGTACCGCTCGACTTTTTTGCGTGAAACCGATCTCGAAAAGGCAGAATTTTTGTTCGACGAGGCCGAAAAAACCGTCCCCGTTGGCAGCCGCGAATGGCAAAGGGTTCGCGAAGCCCGGTTGCCGTTGATGTTCGCGCGGCTCGAACTGGCGAAGGTCGGCGAACCGTCCCTTTGGCGGGAAACCGATGGAAAAATCGCGCCAGACCCAAAAATGGCCGCGCTCCGTACTGAATTTGTGCAGGGCTGCGAATCGTATGGCATCGAAAACCTGAACGAAATGGGCTATTCGCCCCGCGAATATGGCCGCGATCTGGTGCGGTTTGCGGTCGAGGGGAAACAAAACCATTTGGCCGCCGGGCAAAAAGTTGTTTTAAAAGATGCCGCCTCGAAAACCTACCAAAACGGCGACCCTGCAATCTTGGCCGACCGGCTTTTGGGCGAAACGGACTACCGTTTCAACTGGATCGGCTTTGAAGGGAAGGACATGGAGGCAACAATTGAGCTTCCGAAACGGCAGAAAATCAGTGCTATCGAGGCCCATTTTTTGCAGGACCAGCAATCTTGGGTGTTTTTCCCGGAAATAATTTTGTTGGAAATTTCGGAAAACGGGATTGATTTTGAAGCGATTTTTCAACAAAAAATCGAGCAAAAACCGGACGGAGAAAAACGAACTGAAACAGTCAAAGCGGCCATAAACAGCGGGAAAATGGCCAAATTTGTCCGAATTCGAGCCATAAACCAAAAAACCTGCCCAGATTGGCACGCTTGCAACGGGTCGCCTTGCTGGATATTTTGCGACGAGGTTATCGTCAAATAACAATGGGTTTTCAATTGAGGAAAATAAAATTTCAAGGAAATTACCAACATTATGGAGCAAAACCGGGCAGGTTTGTCTTTATTTGTCCCATCATTCTTTCACTTATTTAAACACTATCATTTTTTGTATGAGCAAATTTGATGAAAAAGTCGCCCTCTACACCGAGGCAATGAAAGGCTACAACCGCGATGCCGTTGATGCTGGTCTTTTCACCCGCGTTACGAAGGCTCTCGGGCCGTCCATCTATCTTGAGGACGCTTCGCGCGTCAGCTGCTCCGACAAGCCGGAGCGCGATCGCGTGAAAAACAATTTCCTCATCAAGAAGTGCGGTCTCGTTGACGGCGCAGGCCTTGATGCAGCAGTTCAGGCCGTTTGCGACGAGATGGGTTCCTCCAACAAGAACAAGTATCGTGCAGTTTTTTACTACATGTTGGTGAAAAAACTCAAGCTCGAGGCGAAATTCGCCTAAAAAAGACGACCTCCTTTTGAGAGAACTTGAAAAACCCGCCAGGACTGTCCGGTCGGGTTTTTCTTTTTTTATGGCAAATCAAAACGCCCGCTGCTCTAGATGAACAGCGGGCGTTTTTGCTTTTTGAAATAAGGGCCAACTTTATTTCTCCCCCAAAAACGAATATCCGTAATCATGCGGCGGCACGAAATTCTCCTTGATGTTCCGTGGCGAGACCCAACGTTGGAGGTTGAAAATAGACCCGGCCTTGTCGTTCGTGCCGGAGCCGCGCGCGCCGCCGAACGGCTGCTGCCCGACGACAGCGCCCGTCGGTTTGTCGTTGATGTAAAAATTGCCCGCCGCATGGCGCAACTCGTGGGTCATGTGGCGGATGGCGTTGCGGTCCTGCGCGAAAATTGCGCCCGTCAGAGAATATGGGGAGGTCAAATCCGCGATTTTCAGCGTCGCGTCCAGTTTTTTGTCGTCATAGACGAAGATGGTCAGCACGGGCCCGAATATCTCTTCGCACATCGTTGTCGAGCTGGCGTGGCCCGTCTCGATGACCGTTGGCTCGATGAAATAGCCGACGGATTTGTCGCATTTGCCCCCGGCGATGATCTTCACGTCCGGGTCTTTTTTCGCGGCGGCGATATAACCGGAAATCTTGTCGAACGATTTTTCGTCGATGACTGCATTGATGAAATTGGTGAAGTCCATCGGGTCGCCCATTTTGAACTTTGAGAGGTCGTCCAAAAGGTGGGCCTTGACCGTTTTCCACAAACTTTTGGGGATATATGCCCGGCTCGCCGCCGAACATTTTTGCCCCTGAAACTCGAACGCCCCCCGGCTCAAAGCCACCGCGACGGCCTTCGCATCTGCCGACGGGTGGGCAAAAACGAAATCCTTGCCGCCCGTTTCGCCGACAATTCGTGGATAGGAACGGTAATTTGGCAGGTTCGTCGCGATATTTTGCCAAAGGCGGTTGAATACGCCCGTGCTGCCCGTGAAGTGCAGCCCGGCAAATTCGCGGTGCTTGAACACCCGTTCGCCGATCACCGGGCCGTCCGCGAAAACGAGGTTGACCACGCCCGGCGGCAGCCCGGCCTCGGTCAAAATGTCCATGATGACCTGCGCCGAATAGATCTGGCTTTCGGCCGGTTTCCAAACCGCGACATTGCCCATGAGCGCGGGCGCGGTCGGCAAGTTGGCGGCGATGGACGTAAAATTGAACGGCGTGAGCGCGAAAACAAACCCTTCGAGCGGCCTGTAATCGAGCCGGTTCCATTGCCCGCGCGGCGAAAACGGCTGGTTTTGGTACAAATCGGTCATGAACTGCACGTTGAACCGCCAAAAATCGGCCAGTTCGGCCACCGCGTCTATCTCGGATTGGTAACAGTTTTTCGATTGCGCGAGCATCGTCGCGGCGTTCATTTTTTGGCGATATGGGCCGCAAAGGAGGTCGGCGGCTTTCAGGAAAATGGCCGCGCGGTGGTACCACGACATATTTTCCCAATCGTTTTTGGCCGCGAGGGCCGCATCGATCGCCATATCAACGTGCTGGCCATTGCCCTTTGAAAACTCGCCGATGACGTGCTGGTGGTCGTGCGGCGGCTTGATCTTGAGCTTGTTTTCACTAAAAACGGTCTTCCCGCCGATGGTCATGCCAATCTCCTGCTGTGCGGAATGGGCGGATTTTAGGGCCGCCTTCAGCTCGTTTTTTTCCGGCGAGCCGGGTGCGTAGTTCAAAACAGGCTCGTTGATCGCCTGCGGGACCTTAAAAATTGCGTCGGTCATTATTTAGTTGGATATTTTGATAGGTGGAAAACTCCGGTCGTTTCAGGTTTCATTGGACAATTTAGTGAGGGATTTTGGCAGTTCATTTAACGGCGGAAGGTAGGCGGGCATATCGGAACGGGCTATCCCTTTTTTTTAAAAGAGGTCAAAAGCTCGTCCAACGTATCATATTCCTTACGGAAACTGATGCCCCCGCCCGCCCGCAGTCGCGATCCGCCCGTCAAATATTCGGGCGACAGCCGCTGAAAAAATTTCAACACCCATCGTCGGTCCTCGGTCAGGCGGATTTCCACGACCACGTCCTCGCCCAAAAACCCGCTGTTGCCGGTGATCGAGTTTTGCCCGTTGATGTTAAAATTGGCCCCGCCGTTGATGCGGATCAGGTCGTTGGCGAGGCTCGACGAGAGGCGGAGCGCAAGTTCTTGGTTCAGCCCGTCGATGCTGCCGAAGCCGATGTTCTGCGATTGGTTGTAATTGATGTCAAAATCTATTTTTTCAACGATGCTGCCCTCTGCGAACGAGGTCACGAGCGACGACAGATAATTGGAAAACTGCGACGTGACCATTTGCGAGAGCGTGTTCACCCCGGTGTTCAAAGTGGTCGCGCCGACCGACAAAACGCCGCCCGCATCCGGCAAAAAACTGCCGATCACCAACAGCCCGAACGCCTGCCGGTTGATCTCGTTCGGGTCTTGCCGGGCAACCCGGAGCTTGTTGTCCGCCGCCGTTTTCAGGCTGCCAGTCAGGTCGGGGAACTGGATATCGAAACTGATATCGGGCTTGAAAAGCGCACCGTTGAGGCCCATCGTCAGCTTCACGCGGGTGCTGCGGAGGGCCTCGGCCTCCTCGTCGGGCGTGGCGAGGTCGCCCTGCACAAAATTATAGGGCGAGGTCGAGAGGTTTTTGTACTCCGCTTCGAGGTCGATCGTGGCCGCGAGCGGGTCGCCGTCCCAACGGATCGTGCCGCCGGGATTGACCGCGAACGGCTTGTTTGCCTGCAAAAAAGTGAGCGCGCCCGACCCAAAATAGGTGAACAGGTAGTTCCCGTCGTCGATCACATAATCGCCGTACATTTTGAGCGCACCGGTCACGTCGTAGGTGATGCCGATGTCGCCGTGGCCGTGGCCCGTGATGATGTCGCCCGCGACTTCGTCAAAGATCAACTGCACCTCGGCCTCCGGCGTGAGCGAGAGGTTCATGCCAAAATTGAGGCCTTTCAAGCCTTCAATTTCAAAGTTTTTTTCTGCCTTTTTGGGGTCCGTTTCGGGCTTACCGTCGGGCTTGGGCTTGGGTTTGAACTTGATAAAAGTGACCTCCGCCGCGTCCTGCGAATCGGTCAGCGGGATGAAAAGTTGGCTCCCCGCGAGCGTCGTGGCCGTGACGGAAATATCGGTCGTCGAAAAATTTCCCCCAAAAACAACGTCTATTTTTCCGATTCCCGTGCCGTAATAGGTCGGGTTTTGCGCCTTCGTGGTCTTCAAAACCAAAAAATCGTCGCTCTCTATTTCGAGGTCGAGCTTCCATTTATGGAACCGGTCGTGCCGAATGCCGCCCGTGACGACGGCGGGTTTTCCCCGGATATCGAGGATCGTATCGGGCCGCGTGCGCAAAATACCGATGGCATCGACCACCGTATCGTGCGCCCAAATGCCCTTGCTCGAAAGGCTAAGTACTTGATTGTCAATATGATAGCGCGTTCCGAGGTAATTTATGGTCGTCCATCCGTCCACGATTTGGACACGTCCGGACATATCGACCGCATTTGGGTTGCCCCAAACCCTGCCCTTCAAATCGGTGATTCCCTCGGTGCCGGAAATGCCCGAAACGAAGGTTTCGAGGATCGCGAACGGGAAACTTTCACCCACCACCGCGAGGTCGAAACTGCCAGGCGCGAGGCTGGGCCGGTCGGCCATGCGTTTGCTGCCCGGCGGGAGGTAAAACCCGCGCACGTTGAGCGACTGGCTGTTTTTTTGTTCGATCAAGTCGAGGCTAAAATCGAGCGGCG
>JANOQP010000829.1:0-3255 GCA_031414895.1 Saprospirales bacterium | reverse complement strand
AAAAAAAAGCCTCGCAATCGAAGGGTGTTGAATTAGGGCCGTTGGCCGAAAAATCAACTTGGTCGGGATAGGCAAAACTGGTTTTTTCGACCTCCGAAACGGCCAAGGTGTCGTCGCCGATGGGTTTTATTTGAGCGATATTGATGGAATAAATGGCGAGGTCGGTGCGGTTGCCGCTCCAATTGTTGCCAAAATCGCCTATGAAAATGCGCTGCCCATCGGTCGCCAAATCCTCCCAGTCAATTTTCGCAAGCCCCTGAAAATCAATGGTTTGCAGCACTTGCCCGGTCGTTGTGTCAATCGAAAAAAGCTGCGGGATTTGATCGGAATCGTTGTGCGACCAGAGCCGACCGCCCGCAAAGATGAGGCCGCTCGACGAACTGACCGAGGAGGGGAGGTTGGCGATTATTTGGGGCGCTATGGTCGTCGCCGGATATTGGCAAGTGCCGTCGTTGGACGTGGCCGCCGGGTCAAAATTGGTGGCCAGCGGGTCGGTGCAGCCGGGCTGGGCGCCGGCGTTTTTTTGAAAAAAAAGGAGGGCGGCGGAGAAAATCGCGGCGCGGGCAACGGCTGCCGAAAACGAAAAATGGTGCATGCAGTTCAAAATCTGTTGCGACAAAGAACAGGCGATTTTTTGTTTCTTTTTGTGGCGGGGGAATTTTGCCCCAAACCGTTCGGGCAAAAAAAAAGACCCGGCGGGATTGCCGGGTCTTCGTCTTCATTTGGTGATATGTGGAAATCTGAGTATTCGCGCTTGGAGCATTACAGGATGACGTGTATTTATCCGAACTGGCGTAAAAACGTTACCATTTGCTCACTTATTGAGCGGCGCGAGAAACTGGGCATTTTGGCCGAAAGGCGATTTTTTTGAATTAAATTTTGTAACGCTTTTTGAACAATCAGCCAGAACAAAGATGATTCTGTTAATGGGCGATAAATTGGTGAAAGATTTTTTTCAAAAAAAGTGACCGACGCACCCTTGCTGTGTCTCTATTATGCTTTCGGGCGAATGCCGACCGGGTTGAAATCGAAAAAGTGCGATAGAAAAAAGCGGAAAAAATTTGAACCCTGCGCCCGAAACCTCGTTCATGGATTGTTTTCATTTGGTTTTTTGGGGTAAGGGGTCGCGCCATTTGGTGCGACCCCGCCAAAAAATCAGGTTCAAGGGAAAAAACAAAATCAAAAACAAACACTTAAATAGAGGGCTGGAACGGCCCAACAGGTTCGCGTAGAAAACCAGGTCGGCGAGGGGATGGCTGTGGAAAACGTTTCCACCCGGAAGACCGGCAGCCGCCTCGCGTTTGGTTTGTCCATAAGAAGTTTTCATTTGGTTTTTTGGGTTAAGCCCCGCTGGCAACGGCGGGGCTTATTTTATTTTACCTCAAAAGCGACCGGCGCGGCGTAAAACTCGAAGACCGATTTTGTGGTCACCGATCCCTCGGTTTTTTCCTCGATCCGGGTCTTGATAAGGGTGGCCGTCCAGAGGCCCTTGCCTATTTTTTTTGCGTTCAGCGGCACGGCGCCGAGGTCGGTCGGGCCACGAAATTCCTGCGAATAGGTCTCCCCGTTCTTGTTTTCACACAAAATGGTCAATGTCTCGGCGGCATCGAGCGGGCCGCCGGCCCATTTTATGGCGGCAATATCCGTTGTCGGCCACGGCTGCGGGACGGTCACGCGGAGGATGGGCGCGAGCCGGAGCTTGTGCTTGAGCGAGGCGTTCGCGTCGTTTTTCCAACGGAACTCGTACGCGCTCTCGAAGCCCGGCACTTTTTGTTCGGTGACGTAGCGGAGGAGGTCGCCGGTCTGGCGCTCGCCCATTTCAAAATCCTGAAAAAAGACCTTCGTCATCGAACGTGGGGCCAGTTTGGTGCCGGCCTCGCCCGCCCGGAAGGCCGCCGTGGCCATGACCGTGCTGTTGTCCTCGATGAAACGGACGTAAAAATCATTCTCGGCGACGCGGGTCTTTTCCGGGTTTTTGCAAAAAACGGCCAGCACGGAAAGGGCCATTGAAAAAAGGGAAATTTTTAGGAACATCGTTTTAGTTTTGCGGCAAAGGTAGCCATCCGGGCCGGAGTGCGGAACTTTCCCGCTCGTCCAAACGGCCCGTTCAGTCACCCAAACTGCCCACCCACTCATCCAGCCGACTCCTTATTATATATGCTTGGTACTTTTGACCAACCCCAACAGCCACGGGTGCTGATCACGGATGATTGCCATCCATTGCTCATTGAAAGACTGGAAGGTCGCGGTTTCGCGGTCGATTTCGAGCCGGACATCACGGCGGAAACGACCGCGCAGCGCATCGGCGATTATGCGGGATTGATCATCAACTCAAAAATAAGGGTGGATGAAAATTTCCTCCAAAAAGCCGGAAAGCTCCAATTCGTTGGCCGCCTCGGCAGCGGGATGGAGGTCGTCGACCGGCCCGCCGCCGCCGCACTGGGCATCAAAGTGGTCAGCTCGCCGGAGGGAAACCGCAACGCCGTCGCCGAACAGGCCACCGGGATGCTGCTCTCGCTGGCCAACAACCTCCACCGAGCCGACCGCGAGGTGCGCCAAAAAACCTGGCAGCGCGAAAAAAACCGGGGCTGGGAACTCATGGGCAAAACTATCGGGATCATCGGTTTTGGGCACACGGGGAGCTGGTTTGCGCGAAAATTGGCGGGCTTTGACATGACCGTTTTGGCCTTTGACAAATATTTGCCGCCCGGTTTTGCCGCCGGGCAACCGCACGTCCGGGAAGTTTTTTTGGAAGAAATCTTTGAAAAAGCCGACATCATCAGCCTGCACCTCCCGCTGACCGCCGAGACGAAACATTTTGCCGACGGCACTTTTTTTGAAAAATGCAGGCCCGGTTTTGTGCTGATAAATACATCGCGTGGGATGTGCGTGAAAACCGCAGACCTGCTCGAAAACCTCCTTTCGGGAAAATGCGCCGGGGCCTGCCTCGATGTTTTTGAGAACGAAAAAACGGGGACGTTCACGGAAGAGGAATCGGCGATGTACGAAAAAATCTACGCGCTCGAAAATGTCGCCCTCGCCCCGCACATCGCCGGGTGGACGCACGAATCGAAGCGGAAAATGGCGGAGACGGTCTTGGAAAAATTGTTTGGGCAGCGTGGGGGTGTCGGCACAGCCGACAAAATATAGGGCACGAGGCGAAGTGATCTACGACGTGAAGTTGTACATGTTTTCGACGACTTAAAGTTGTAAATCCAACCAGCCCCAGCGGGGCGGAATGTTGGTAGAAACTGC
>JANOQP010000828.1:0-4040 GCA_031414895.1 Saprospirales bacterium | reverse complement strand
GTTTTGTCGGCCAAAAGGATGAAATCGCCCGTTTCGGATTGTTGGATGACGTTGATCGGGACGACCAGTGCGTTCGGTTTTGTGTAGTCGATGATCTTCAAAACGGCCACTTGGTTGGCCCGCCAATCGCTCCCGGCTGGCAGGGCGCACTCGACCGAAAACGTCCGATTGGTCGGGTTGATGATCTTGGAAACATAGGTCACGCGGGTCTTGATCTCGCGGTTGAGGTCGGGGAAAAAGACGTTCACGGCATCGCCCTTGCCCACTTTCGAGACGTAAGCCTCGGTGACGTTGCCGGTGATTTTGAGTTTTGATAAATTAAGGACGTTCGCCAGCGGCATCCCCGGCGAGATTGCGCCGCCAGCTTTTCCGATCACCATGTCCACGACCCCCGAAATGGGGGAATAAATGCGGAGGTTTTTGCGGTTTTCCTCCATCGTCGCGATCGCGCCCTCGATGGATTCCTTGCCATTTTTGGCCTGCAAAAACTGCACTTCGGCCCCTATTTTTTGGTCCCAAAGCCCTTTTTGACGGTTATAAATATCGATTGCAAAAGTCAGTTGGCGGCGCATTTCCTCGATCTGGGCGTTCATCGTTTCGCCGTCAAGTTCGGCCACAAGCTGGCCCGCGCTCACGTTGTCGCCGACTTTTATCAAAACGCGCTTCAAGGTCCCGGGCATTTTCGAGGTAATCTCTTGGCTCTGGTCCGCATCGACCTTGCCCTGCAAATCGATGAAATGCTGAAAAGTTTCCGTTGCCAGCGGCGAAGTGCCGACAGTTTTGAGCTTCCGCTCGACGGGTTTTCCTGCGTTGATCTCGGTTTCGAGCGCGGTGATCTTGGTTTCGAGGGCCGCTTTTTCGGATTTGAGGGTGGCCAATTGTGCCGCTTTGTCGCCGCCCGCGCCGCCTCCGCAGGCAGCCAAAATGGAGAGCGCAAGGCTCAAAAAAGTTAGGTTCTTTATGCTTTTCATTGATGAAATTTTTTTGAAACGTTCTGTACCGGCGGCTTCAGCCGCCGATTGTCTTCTATGAACTGGTTTAAAGGTTGGTTCGCGGCAGATTCAGCCGCCGATTGTCTTTTTGTGAAAACGATTTTTGGCTTCGGCGGCTAAAGCCGCCGGTACTTTACTTTCCGAGTGCCTTTTGCGCAGCGACCCGCGCCGTCAAAACAGCAAATTGCGCATTCAAAACAGTCGATTGGGCCGAGTAAAGTCCCTGTTCACTCAAAACAAGTTCGACCGAAGAGCCAACGCCGGCGCGGTATTTTTTCTCGGTCACGTCATAAATGCGTTGCGCGAGATCGAGGTTTTTTTGGGTATCGATGAGGCGCGATTTAGCGGTTTCGAGTCCCGTTTTGGCGGCCTGCGCCTCGAAAGTGAGCGCGTTTTCGAGCATTTTTTGCTGGACGAGCAAGACCTCATCGGAGAGCATGGCCCGCTGGTGCTTGATCTTTGTCTGCCCGCCATCCCAGATCGGTACGCTGACGGTCAGTCCGACGATGCCGCCGGACGGCACGACCACGCCATCTTTTAGGAGCCGGTCGCCGAGTGCTTGATAGCCGAAAGAGGCATACGAAACGACGGTCGGCATCCACGGTTTTGCGGAAATGGAGGTGCTGAGCTTGCCCAATTCGATGCCCTTTTGGATCTGCCGGATTTCTGGGCGCGATGCGAAATCGGGCGATTCCGGCAGGGTTTCATCCGCAATTTGCGCAAGCAGTTTCTTCAAGTCATCGCTCGGCGAAAGCGGGCTGGCCTGTGGAAAACCCATCGAAAATTTGAGCGCGTTGACCACCGTTTCGCGTTGGCGAAGGAGGTTTTCGCGCTCGTTTTTCAACGTCATGATGCTCAAATCGAGCCGGTCCACATCGAGCTGTTCGATCAAACCAGCCTTATTGATGGCAGCTGTTTCGTTGCGCAGTTTTTCGATATTGGCGATGTTTTTGTCCAAGACCGACACGTTTTCGGTCAAAATGAGCGCGGGCAAATAGGCATCGCGCACCGAGTTGCGGAGGTTTGCGCGGGCGACATCAAGTTGGAGGGCGACGTATTCGCGATAGCCGCGGGCCGCTTTTTTGGCGACGCGATAGCTGTTGGAAAAGAGCAACTGGTTGTAATTGAGCTTCGCCGAAAGCGAATTTCGCAGCACAAAAGAGGCCGTTCGCGGCACACCGGGCAGGATTTCGCCGGAGGAATCGCGTGGCAAAAACGCGCTCGGCAGCGGCGATTCCGGTTTTTGGAAAAAATAGCTGTATCCGGCCTCGCCCGAAAATTGGGGCAGCCCGCCAGCGGTATTTTCCTTGATCCGCCAGTCGGCATCGGTCATCGCAATTTGCGCCAGCCGGATCGTCGGGTGCTTGTCCTGCGCGAAGCGGATGGCCTCGTCGAGCGTCATTTGGGCCGATTGGCCGAAGGCCGCGCCGAAGCTGGCCGCAAGGAGTAAAATGGTGGTTTTTATTTTCATAAAAGATTGAATTTCAATTAGTTGGCCAAAATCATCGCGCCTGTTTCGAGGCGTTTTAAAAAGAGTTTTCGCCCTTTTTCGGAGCAAATACCAAACACATGATTGGTCATAAATTGCAGGATGACTTCTTCAAAAGCAAACTTCCCGTGCGGGAAAAACCGCTCGTCGCAGATGTTTGCCGATGCCGCGACATATATCGATGCAACGATTTCCGGGTTCACTTCGGGGCGATAAAGGCCCTCGCGGATGCCGCGCTCAATGTTTTTTTTCACCCAGATTTTGATGTCATGGGTGTGAAAATCGTCCATCATTGCCCATGCGTCGGGGTAATGCCGTTGCAAATCGAACATCAGGATCGGCTTTATCTGCCGCACCTGCCCGATGACGTACCGTGCAACGCCAAGCATTTCATCGACCGCATCTTTCGATCCACCCACAATGGTCAAATGTGCTGCCCGGTCTTCCTCGATGCCGACGAGCATCACTTTTTTCACCAGGTCGTCCTTGTTTTCGACGTGCTGGTAGAGGGTTTTTTTGGAAATGCCGAGTTCGCGGGCCACATCGTCCATGGTGAGGTTGCGGATGCCGAGGCGGAAGAACATTTCTTCCACCCGTTTGAACAATTTACTTTGAATATCGGGCATAATTTTTTCTCAAAAGGGGCGGGACAAAGGTACCAACAGAAACGTTTTTCAGAAAAAATGTTTCCAAAGTTTTCATTTTTTCGATAAAGGGATTGAAAAGGGGCGATGAACGGAAATGGGCCAGCCATTAAAATGGCCATCGGGCAATTGCCGCAAAAACGGTTGCGCCAATTGTTTTAACCCAAGTTGCGCGGTAGTCGCTCGTGAGGGTCTGCGACCCGATACGTTCCGTTTGCAGGTCTTTGACCTGCGCGAACTATCGCGGTTTTTACGCAGGTCAAAGACCTGCAAACGGAACGTTTCGGGTCGCAGACCCTCACGAGCGACTACCCTTTGATTTTGGCTTTTATAACCCCCTGACATTAAGGTTGGCGCAAATATTGCGCGTACCATTTGGACAAACTGAAAAGTAGCCACCGAACAAACCGATTTTTTGCAAACTGATTACTTTTTGAGAAAACTCCCTATGCGAAATTCGTTTTTTGCCCCCACGCTGGCCGCGCTTTTATGTTTATTGGAGAATGCCGCGCCGGCCCAAAACTATCCCGACCTTGATAAATACGTTGCCGAACACCTACCCTTTGCCCAGGCCCATGCACAGTCGCGTGGCATCCCGGTCGCCATTTGCCTCGGGCAGGCGATCGTCGAAAGTGCGTACGGCGGCTCGAAATTGGCCACTTCCGGCAACAACCATTTTGGGATGAAAAAGGGCGGCTCGTGGCGGTCGAGCATCGTGATGCAACTCGACGACGAGCGCGATTCGAGCGGGCAGATAAAGCCCTCAAAATTTCGGGCCTATCGCTCGGTTGAGGATTCATTTTTGGACTATTCCGAAAATTTGGCGACGTTTTCCATCTACCGTCACCTGTTTTCCATCCCGAAAACCGACTATCGCCGATGGGCGCACGGCCTCCAACTCGCGGGCTACGCGAG
>JANOQP010000827.1:0-4246 GCA_031414895.1 Saprospirales bacterium | reverse complement strand
GCCGTCGGAATCGGGTCGAATTTATGGTCGTGGCAACGTGCGCATTCGAGCGTCAGGCCGAGCAGCGCCTTGCCAAAAGTGTTGGTCCGGTCGGCCACATATTCGGCCCGGTATTCTTCGTCGATCACGCCGCCTTCTTGGGTGATCTTGTGGTTTCGGCAAAAACCCGTGGCCAAAATCGTCTCTTTTGTCCGTTCGGGCAGGAGGTCGCCAGCAAGTTGCCAGGTGACAAAACGGTCGTAGGGCATATTTTCGTTGAGCGATTTTATGACCCAATCGCGCCACGGCCACATGACCCGCGGGATGTCGTCCTGATAGCCGTGCGAATCGGAATAACGCGCAAGGTCAAGCCAGCCGACGGCCCATTTTTCGCCAAAAGCGGGCTGGGCCAAAAGTTCAACGGCCAATTTTTCGGGCGCGGCGGGGCTTTTGTCTGCCAAATAATTTTCCAGGATTTGGCCCGATGGCGGCAAACCAATGATATCAAAAGTGAGCCGTCGCGCCAAATTTTCGCGCCCCGCCTCCTCGCTCGGCTGCAAACCGCGCTCCTCCAATTTTTTTAGGATGAAAAAATCGATGGGGTTTCGCGGCCATTTTTTTTGTGAAATTTTGGGCACTTCGGGTCTTTCGGGTGCGATGAATGCCCAATGTTTTTTCCACGGCGCACCCTGTTCGACCCATTTTTTGAGCAAATTTTTTTCAAAATCGCTCAAAACCAAGTGGCTCTCGATGCTCGGCATCAATTCAGAACTGTCGGTTGAAAAAATCCGCCTGACCAGTTCCGACCGCTCCGGTTGCCCGCGCACGATTGCAAAATGGCCGGGGTTTTCGGGCAGTTCGGTCATTGCCCCGGTCTCGGTGTCGAGGCGGAGGCCCGCTTTTCGCTGCCGCTCGTCGGGGCCGTGGCACTTGAAGCATCGGTCGCTCAAAATGGGACGGATATGCCAGTTGAAATCCACGGTCTCGGGCAGCGGGTCCTCTGCCGTTTTTACTTTTTTTGAAAAAAGGAAGAGGGCTGCTGCGAGCGCAACGGTGGTAAAAATGGCGATTTTAGAAAGGCGGGTCATGGTATATTTAATTGATTTCGGCTGGCGCCAGCATTGGGCATTTATTTCGCCCGCACAACGATCGCCGATCCCTCCGCCAAAAATACCGAAAGCGGTTGTTTTTCGTTCAAAAAAGCAAAATTAAGCCCATAAACCGCCCCAAAATCGACCGAACAGGCCCACTCCTTTAACGGATAGACCTGCCACGACGGGTGCTCGACCTGATATTCCACCGTCCGGTCGGCAGAGCGGCGGGCATATCCCCAAAAATGTTCGGTGATAAATTCGGCCTCGCTGCCAGCTTTCAGTTCGATGGGCGCATTTTGGGCGCGAACACCGATCCGCTGCCAGTCGTTTTTTATTTTCCACGAATATTCAACGTCCACATTTTCAGTGGTTTGCGACCAAATATGTCGCATCGGCATTGCCCGGTAATTTTCATTATAGACCCAATTTGCGACCCATGCAATAGCCGCACGAGGGACGATTTCAGAAATGAAGACCACGCCGCGCCGCCATTCGCCCGTCGCTTCGTCCCATTTTTTGACATAAAAACGGAGGTTCACCTCCTCGAAATTTTCGTGAAAAGGGATCGCAAGGCCGCGCACCCGTACATTTTTGAACATAAAACCGACCACGCTGACGTAACAGGTATTTTCCCAAAGGTCGATTTCGGTGCCTGCGGGCAGGAACGGGCGGAGTTTTTCGGGCGCGACGGCGTAGTTCAGGAATATCAGTTTTCGCCATTCGGCGGTCAGGAACTTGGGTTTCATCGTTCGGAAATGTTTGGCTCATGAACGGCTTTTGGGGAGGAATTGTTGAAAAATTTCTGCAACCGTGGATTGCCCGGTTCAAAGCGTGCGCATTTTATATTTTTAGCCCGAAATTATCGCGCCCGGTCATTTTCCGGGCGAATCCTGCACTTTTTAAAGCCCGAAGACCCGAATGAAAAATGGCAAAGAAAACGGCCAAGACCCAACTCTTCTCCACCCTCCGCAGGGCCCTCGGCCTTGCCATCGAGGCCGAAAAATCCGGCCTTTCCACCGAACAGTTCCTCGCCGATTTTGAGGAAAAACGCGCCGCCCGCAGGCGTTTCATGAAAAATGCGGGGGCCGCGATTGCCATCGGGGCGGTTGCTGGGCCATTTGCTTTTTGCAAAAACAACCCGACTGTGGCCTCCCAAAACGGGCCCTCGACCGCTTCGAAAATGCCCCGGATCGCTATTATCGGCGCGGGCATGGCGGGTCTGAACACGCTCCACCAACTGAAAAAAGCGGGCCTCGATGCGACCATTTACGAATCGTCAGGCCGGACGAGCGGGCGCATTTTTACCGTTCAGAATGCAATGGGCGAGGGGACTTGGGCCGAGTTTGGCGCCGAGTTCATCGACACGAACCACGCCGACATGTGGGCCCTGGCCAAGGAATTTGACATCGAACTGATCGATTATGCGCAGCCGTCTGAGGCAAAATTGGAGGCCGAGGCCTTTTATTTTGAGGGCAAGCACCGGCCCATGAAGGAGGTCGTCACGGCTTTCCGAAAGTTCGCGCCGAAGTTGAAGGCCGATATCGACGCGATGCCCGAAACGGTCAACTATACGACGACCGATGCCCGCGCGAAGGCCATCGACAACATGAACCTGTCGCAATATTTGACCAGCATCGGCGCGAAAGGCTGGCCAAAACGCCTCATTGAGGTCTGTTACGAATCGGAGTACGGCCTCGCCCCGACCGATCAATCGGGCATGAACATCGTCATTTTGATCTCGCCGGACACCGAGGACGGCAAGATTTCGTGGTTTGGCGACAGCGACGAACGATACAAAGCGCGCGGCGGAAATATGCGGATCCCGGATTCCATCGCCCAAAAATACCCCGAAAACATCCGGCTCAACCAGGCGCTCGAAGGCATCAAAATGGGCGCCACGGGCAGTTATTCGCTCAATTTTAAGGGAAACCCTGCGGCGGTCGAGTGCGATTATTTGGTGCTGGCCCTGCCTTTTACCCGCTTGCGGCAAATGGACCTGTCGGCCCTGAACTTCCCGGAACTGAAAATGAAGAGCATCAACGAGCTTGGCTACGGCACGAACGCGAAGTTGATGATCGGCCAAAAAACCCACCATTGGCGCAAAAAAGGCTTCACCGGCCTCGTTTATTCCGACAACGGCGTGAACAACGGTTGGGACAATGCGCAATTGCAAACGCCCGACGAGGGCCCGGCGGGGCTTTCAATCCTTTTCGGCGGCCCGAACGGCATCAAGGTCGGCGAGGGCTCGCCCGAATCGCAAAAGGACATTTACCTCCCAAAATGGGAAAAAATCTGGCCCGGCGCGACCGCCAATTTCAACGGAAAAGTGGCCCGGATGCACTGGCCCACCTATCCGCACAACCTCGGCAGTTATGTTTGTGCGAGGCCGGGGCAATACACGACGATCATCGGGATGGAACAACAACCGGTCGGCAATATTTTTTTCGCGGGCGAACATTGCGGCGGCGATTTTTCGGGCTACATGAACGGCGCGGCGCAAAGCGGGCGGCAGGCGGCAGAGGCCATCGCGGAGGTGGTCAAAAAGGGGAAATGATTTTCGCCTGCTGCAACCTTCTTGATTGATTGGACTCTTTTCTTGCACGAAATGCTGGTTTTGAACCCAGTTTTGTTCACCTATTAAATTTCCAATTTTATGAAAATGTTGAAATCACTCCTGGCCATCCCGGTTTTTATCGCCATTGTTTCCTTCACGGGAGTCGTTCCAAACACGGGCGGAGCAGTTTTGAAAACCAAAACCTACGGCGTTTGCGGCTGCGAAAATGACGCACCTGCGCAGCCAAAAGTTGAGCTGACGCTCCATGCGGACCAAACTTTTAACTATCAAAACGCATCTGACGCAGGGAACAAAATCAATTTGAAAGGCACTTGGGAATCAAAGGGCAATAAGGTGTTGCTCCAATCCGGGGCCAATGAAAATGGTTTCCACAAAACATGGAAGCAGGAGAAAAACGGGGCATGCATCGTTGCAAGAAAAGGGCTGAATTTTGTGCGGCTCTGTGATATGGAGCTGTGCAAATAGGGCAATGAAATCTTGGTTTTTAAAAATAAAAATCGGGCTCATGTTCCGAACCCGCTGAAGCGCGGCCCGCCTGACGACTTTTCGTCGTCTGTCGGCTTTGGTTTGATTTCAGAAAATGTGAAAAGCAATGTAA
>JANOQP010000826.1:0-2061 GCA_031414895.1 Saprospirales bacterium | reverse complement strand
GTTTTCAAGCGCGAGCGAGTAACTGACCAAAACGCCCTTCATAAAAAGTTGGTTGACTTTGGTACGCTGTTCGCTGATGAGGTTCACGAAATCATCGGAAAGTTTCGCAGGCAAGGTGAAATCCACCATGTATTGCTTCATGCGTCGGATTATTTTAGGCTGGGATTTGAAAAAAATAGATAGCAAAAAAGAGGGGTACTTTAAGAGACGGGCAAATGTATAGCTGCCCGAATCGAATATTTGCCAATGTGGAAAATTAAAATTGAGTGAACCGGCAAGTGTCAAAATTCATGGAAACTTATTGCTGCGCAGCCTGCCCATCAAGATCGGCGACGGATTTTGGCCGTTTTTCTGATTTCCACAAAAATTCGGGCTTGCCCGGCAGGTTTAGCGCGGCGCGGTTTTGAAGAGCGTCGGTCATCGGTTGGAACTTCCCGATGCTTTCGCCATAAAAACGGATGCCCTTCACCTGTCCGCCGCCGAACTGGACCTTCATCTGCGGGCTGGCCGTTTTGTTCGTCCCGAGGTAGGCGTTCCCGTCATCTTTCGCCCAATAAACAGCCTCTGAATTTCCGACGACATCGAGCAAAAAAATCTTCCGGTCGCGGAAATGTGCGGTACAATTTTTCCCTTTTATTTGGTTTTGGACAGTCGAATCCGGCTCCGGCTGACTGATGATGAAGGCGTTTTGCCGCAGGTTCATGCGGTCGATTTGGCCATTTTTCATCAAAATTTGGATGGTATCTGCCGTAAATTGGGAGCTATCCGACCACATGATCGGCTTTTTGTAAAGCACAAAAATCGAGTCGTTCGCATCAAAACTGATGCTGTCGCAAAGTGCTTGGAGGTCTGTTTTGAAGATCCGAACGTCATAGTGCCCCGTCAATATCCGCGAAGTATCCGTGTCGAGCGAGTCGGTTTTTTGCCGCCGGAACGAATGCAGCGTGTCGCAGGCCATCCACAAAGTATCGCCGTCCATCGGCAGCGAAAGGAGCGGTCGCGTCCGCCCGCCCTCGCCGCCGGTGGCCAAAAGATAGTCGGTCAGTTTGTTGTAATCCATCCGGTTTGAGCGGATTGCGAGCTTCGCGGCGGTGTCCTGCCAAACAACATTTCCCTCGGCAAAGCCGCCGCCGAGTTCATCGTTAAAATTCAACAGGTCGCCCGTAATGATATTTGGCGGATTGCTCACGCGGGTACGCCCGGAGATATTGTAGGTTTTGAGTTGGCCGTTGTGCCGGATATTGTCGGCCTCGATGGTCTGGGTGCTGTCGCGGTAAAAAGAATGTCCGCGCAGGATGGTCAATTGGTCAATATCGCTGTACAAAATGGAGTCAGCAGCGGCGAGTTTGATGCCCTCCTCGATCTTCGCGTCGCCGTCAAGGAAGAAATTTTTGGAGTTGCCGTCGTAGCGCATCGATTTTGCCGTTCCTTTTTGTTCGCCTTTAATAAATTGGGGGTTCAACGTAAATTCGGCATAATCATCTTCTGTATTGTAAAAACCCGCTTCGGTATAGATTTTTGAATGGCGCTGCGAAATCAAAGTTGGGGCCAAAAAAGTGGCGACCTGCGTCTCGGTATTGAATGCAATCGTGTCCGTCCGGACGGTAAATTCCGCGTCGGTGATCAAAACCTCTCCCTGAAACAGTGCGCGTTTTTCTTCCGTGAAATAATGCCCGCGCCGGCTCGTGATCTGCGTTTTTCCGTTCGACATGGTTGCCCCGGTCTCGTAATCGGCGCGTTTTGTGGCCAAGTCGTACCGGAGTTTTTGGGTAAAAAGTTTTTGCCGCCCGTTTTCCATCACAACATTCCCAAAAAGATCGGCCACCCGGATGTTGCCAAAATAGACCGTCGAATCGGCAAAAATCTTCACTGTATCGCCCTGCTCGATGATGACGTGGCCCCATGCTCGCGCGTCCTGCCCGATCTTCAAAACCGTATCTGCATATAATAAGGTGTTGTCCTGCCGGAGCCGGACGTTGCCGCTGAACTTTTCGACCGAGTTCGTCGGCCCCGCCAAGATCATCTCGCCGAGGTCGGAATATTCGACGTGCAGTTTGCCGG
>JANOQP010000825.1:0-14789 GCA_031414895.1 Saprospirales bacterium | reverse complement strand
CCCGATTTGGTGGGTTTTAAATAATCGTCGCCCCGACCATCCGCACATCGTGCATCTTGCCGTTCGGCGGGCCGTCGTTTTCGATGAATTGGGCTATCAACTCGCCGACGGTCGAGGTCGGCAGGCCGTTTTTCGGGTCGAGGTCGGCGGTGAAAAGGCCGTTTTCAAGCGACCAATCCACCGCGCCCCTCATCAAGTTTGCTTCTTTTTTCATGTCAAAATAATCGAGCATCATCGCCGCCGAAAGGATGCTGCCGAGCGGGTTGGCGATGTCCTTCCCGGCGGCCTGCGGGTACGAACCGTGGATTGGCTCGAACAGGCCAAGCCCCCCCCGACCCCCCCGGAGGGGGGGAGCCGCGAGACTCGCCGAGGGCAACAAACCGAGCGAGCCGCTCAACACGCTTGCCTCGTCGGAAAGGATGTCGCCGAACATATTTTCGGTCAAAATCACGTCGAATTGGGCCGGATTGACGATGATTTGCATCGCCGCGTTGTCCACGAACAGGAAATCGAGGGCCACGCCGGGGTAATCGGCGGCGATTTCCTGCACCACTTTTCGCCAAAGGCGGGAGGTTTCCAGCACGTTCGCCTTGTCCACGAGGGTCAGTTTTTTGCGGCGGTTTTGGGCGGCCTCGAAAGCCGGGCGGGCAATCCTTTCTATTTCAAAACGGCTGTAAATGCAGTCATCCGAAGCCGTCAGCCCGTCGTCGGAAATGGATTTTTTCCCAAAATAAATGCCGCCCGTCAGCTCCCGGAAAATGAGCAAATCCACGTTTTTCAGCCGCTCGGTTTTCAGCGGTGACAAATGCACGAGCGACGGGTAAATCGTCACCGGGCGGATGTTCGCAAAAAGTTGGAGCGTTTTGCGGAGCTTCAAAAGGCCCTGTTCGGGGCGGATTTTGGCCGCCGGGTCGTTGTCGTATTTCGGGTGGCCGATGGCCCCGAAAAGGATGGCATCGCTTTCCAAACAGGCCTCAATGGTCGCGGCGGGCAGCGGGTCGCCCGTCTCGTCGATGGCGACCGCGCCCATCAATGCTTTTTTAAAAATAAAGACATGGCCGAACCGCCCGGCCACCGCGTCGAGCGCTTTGACGGCCTGCGCGGTGACTTCCGGGCCAATGCCGTCGCCGGGGATGAGGGTGATTTTTTTGTGCATTTTTTAAGAACTATCTTTGCCCCATAAATCGAGGACATGAACAATTATCAGCAATTTATCGGCATTGACCCCGGCATCCGTTTTGGCAAACCGTGCGTCATCGGCACCCGGATTTCGGTCGGCGACATCCTCTCGTGGCTGGCTTCGGGCATGACTTTCGCAGAAATCATGGACGATTTCCCGGAATTGAACCTCGAAAAAATCCGCGCCGCGCTGGCCTTCGCCGCCGCCCGTGAATCGCACGTCAAATTGCTGGCCGCATGATTCGCCTACTTTTTTCTACGACTGCCCTGTTTTCAATTATTGCGCGCCTCAAAAACCTCAATCTCCCCTTTCAGGCTCAACAGAAAATCGAGGTCGTCAAACCCATTCAGCAAACAGGTTTTTTTGTACTGGCTGATGTCAAAATGCGCCGATTCGCCGCAGTTTTTGAGCAAAATCGTCTGTTTTTCGAGGTCAATTTCCAGGGTCGCAGATGGGTCGTTTTCCGTTTCCGAAAAGGCTTTTTCCAAAAAAACGTCGCTCACCTGAATGGGCAACAGCGCGTTGTTGAGCGCGTTGTTCTTGAAAATATCGGCAAAAAAGCTCGACACGACGGCCTCAAAACCAAAGTCCTTCAAGGCCCATGCCGCGTGTTCGCGTGAGCTGCCGCAGCCGAAATTTTTCCCGGCCAACAGGATTTTTCCCGAAAAACGCGCATCGTTCAGCACGAAACCGGGGCGCGGGCGGGCCTCGTCGTCATTTTCAAAACGCCAGTCGCGGAACAGGTTTTCGCCAAAACCGTCGCGCGTCGTGCCTTTCAAAAAACGGGCGGGGATGATCTGGTCGGTGTCCACATTTTCCATCGGAAGGGGGACGGCGGGACTGGTTATTTTATTCATCTTATGTTTTTGAAATTGCCACGGAGGCTCAGAGACGCGGAGTTTTTTCTTTCAAAACCTCGGTGTCTCTGTGCCTCCGTGGCAAATATTTTTCAGTTCAAAAACCTCCGCACGTCGCAAACCTCGCCAGTCACCGCAGCGGCGGCGGCGGTCAGCGGCGAGGCCAAAAGCGTCCGCGCGCCCTGCCCTTGCCGTCCCTCGAAATTGCGGTTGGAGGTCGAAATGCAGTATTTGCCCGCCGGGATTTTGTCCTCGTTCATGCCCAAACAGGCCGAGCAACCGGGCTGCCGGAGCTGGAAACCGGCCCGCTCGAACACCTTGTCGAGCCCCTCGGCGCGGGCCTGGGCCTCGACCTGTTTCGAGCCGGGGACGACCCAGACTTCCACGCCATCGGCCTTCTTTTTTCCGTCGATAAAGGCCGCGACCTGCCGCAGGTCCTCGATGCGCGAATTGGTGCAGGAGCCGATGAAAACGTAGTCGATTTTCTGCCCGCCGATTTTTGCGCCCGATTGGAGGCCCATGTAATCGAGTGCTTTTTGGAAAGAAACGCGCTCGTTTTCGGGCAAATCCTCGGTTTTTGGTAGGTTTTCGCCGACGGCGATGCCCATGCCGGGGTTCGTTCCATAGGTGACCATCGGCTCGATTTCGGCGGCGTTGATGAAAATTTCTTTGTCAAAAACCGCGTCGCCGTCGGTGAAAAGCTCTTTCCACGCGGCCAGTTTTTTTGCCCAAAAATCATTTTTCGGGGAAAACTCGCGGCCTTTCAAATAGGCGAAAGTCGTTTCGTCGGGCGCGATGAGGCCGCCGCGCGCGCCCATTTCGATGCTCATGTTGCAGACCGTCATGCGCGCCTCCATCGACATCGAGCGGATGGCCTCGCCTGCGTATTCGACGAAAAAACCGGTCCCGCCGCTCGCCGAGATTTTGGCGATGAGGTGCAAAATCAGGTCTTTCGCCGTGACCCCTTTTTGCAGTTTTCCATCAAAAACGACCCGCATCTGGCGCGGCTTCGTCTGCAAAAGGCATTGCATGGCGAGGCACATTTCGACCTCGCTCGTCCCAATCCCGAACGCAATCGCGCCGAACGCGCCGTGCGTCGAGGTGTGCGAATCGCCGCAAACGATGGTCTGGCCGGGCTGCGTGATGCCCAGTTCCGGCCCGATGACGTGGACGATTCCCTGAAATGGGTGGCCGAGGCCATAAAGTTCGATGCCGTGCCGGGCGCAGTTTTCAATCAGTGTGTCGACCTGCGTTTTTGAAAGCGCATCTTTTATGGGCAAATGCTGGTCAATCGTCGGCACGTTGTGGTCGGCGGTGGCGATGGTCTGCGCGGGGCGGAAGACCGGGAGGCCGCGTTTTTCCAGCCCGCGAAATGCCTGCGGCGTGGTCACTTCGTGGATGAAATGGCGGTCGATATAAAGCACGCTCGGCCCGTCGTCAAGCGAACGGACGATGTGCGAGTCCCAGATTTTATCGAAAAGCGTTTTTGACATGATTGTGTGGTTTTGCCGCAAAGGCGCGGAGGGCGCGGAGTTTTTTTTGACCAAACTCTGCGTTCTCTGCGCCTTTGCGGCTAATTGACTGCCACGAGTTGCCCCGCCATTTCCATCAAATCCTCGTCGCGCACCTCTTTTTTCGCATCCGCGACGCGCAAAAAATCGTCGTACAAAACATCGACCTCGTCCCGCGAAAACTCAAAACCGAGCTTTTTGAAACGATAGGCGAGTGCCGACCGACCGCTCCGGGCCGTCAAAACAATCTTCGACGAATCGGCCCCAACCGCCTCCGGCGCGATGATTTCGTAGGTCTGCGCGTCTTTTAAAAAACCGTCCTGATGAATGCCCGACGAGTGCGCAAAGGCGTTCGAGCCGACGATGGCCTTGTTCGGCTGGACGGGCATCCGCATCGTTTCGGCGACGAGGCGCGAGACGGGGTTGAGCTGTTTTGAATCAATTTTTGTGAAAAAATTCAGCCCGGCGTGCTGACTGATGATCATAGAAACCTCTTCGAGGGCCGTGTTCCCTGCGCGTTCGCCGAGGCCGTTTATCGTGCATTCTATTTGCCGTGCGCCCGCGATGATGCCCGCGATTGAATTGGCGGTCGCCAAACCGAGGTCGTTGTGGCAATGGCAGGAGATGATGGCGCGGTCGATGTTCGGCACGTTTTTCACCAAAAACGCGATTTTTTCGCCGTATTGATGGGGCAGGCAATAGCCGGTCGTGTCGGGGATGTTGACGACCGTCGCGCCCTCGCGGATGACGGCCTCGATGACGCGGGCGAGGTATTCGTTGTCGGTGCGGCCCGCGTCCTCGGCGTAAAATTCGACGTCGTCGGTAAAATTGCGGGCCCAGCGGACGCACTGTTTTGCGCGTTCGAGGATGTCGGCGCGGTTTGAGTTGAACTTCGCCCGGATGTGCAGGTCGGACGTGCCGATGCCCGTGTGGATGCGCGGACGGGCGGCCCCGCGAAGGGCCTCGGCGGCCACTTCGATGTCCTTCAAAACGGCGCGGCTGAGCCCGCAGACCGTCGCGTTTTTGATTGTTTTTGAGATCAGGCGTACACTTTCAAAATCGCCGGGCGACGAAACCGGGAAGCCCGCCTCGATGATGTCCACGCCGAGGGCTTCGAGGCGGATGGCGATATCGACCTTTTCGCGGGCGTTGAGCTTGCAGCCGGGGACCTGTTCGCCGTCGCGGAGGGTCGTGTCGAAAATATGGATCTGGTGCATCGTGGCGCAGCCTTCAGGCCGTGTATTTTTTTGAAAAAACATCACAGCCTGAAGGCTGTGCTACTTTAAAAAGCCGTGCCTTTGCAGCCACCGCAAGGCGAAAGTATCGGCCCACCACGCCCACTTTTTTTTCAAAAAAAGCCGCTCAATCCCACCCGCAAACCACGCCCGACCAATCGTAAGCCATTGACAATCAATCGTTTAACGATAAATTTTTTACGATGCCCAACCGTTCGGCGGATGCCCTTTTTCAGTTGATAAAATCGCTCGGCAAGTCGGAAAAGCGCAATTTCAAGCTCTTCGCACAGCGCAACACGGGCGCGAACGGGCTGAAGATCGTGCAGCTTTTTGATGCCCTCGACCGGTTTTCAGAGTACGACGAGGGCGCGTTTTTGCGCAAATCGAGGACCTTTTCGCGGGCGCAATTGCCCAATTTGAAGGCCCATTTGTACAAACAGATTTTGGCCAGCCTCCGCGTTTTGCGCGACGATTCGACCATCGAAATCCAGCTCCACGAAGCGATGGAGAACGCCCGGATTTTGTACAACAAAGGGCTTTTTCAGCAAAGCCTCCAACTTTTGGAACGGATAAAAAACGAGGCAAAGGCCCACCATCAGGGCACTTTTTGGCTGCAAGCGCTCACTTTTGAGAAGAAAATAGAGGCCCTGCACATCACCTGCAGCCTCCGCGACCGCGCTGAAAACCTCTCCACCGAGGTCGAAATGCTCAACGAACGGCTCACCCAAACGGGCGCGTGGAGCAACCTTTCGCTGCGGCTTTATGGGCTTTATATCCAAAACGGCCATGCCCGAAATGCCGACGACGCGGCCTCCGTCCGGGCGTTTTTCGAGGCGCATTTGCCCGCCGACGACAGCCGGGGCGAGGGCTTTTTTGGGCGGCTTTATTGCTATCAATCGTATTGCTGGTTCGCGTTTATCCAACAGGATTTCCTCCTTTATTACCGCTACGCGAAAAAATGGGCGGACCTTTTTGGGGGCGAACCGGCGATGAAAAAGGTGGAGCCGATCTTCTTTTTAAAAGGGCTGCACAACCTTTTGCTGGCCCATTTTATGCTGAAAAACTACCCGAAATTCGCGGAAACGCTGTCGGTTTTGGAAGATTTTGCCCAATCGGAGGCCGCGACGGCCAACGAGAACGCCCGCGCCCAGACCTTTATCTACCTGAATATCGCCCGGATTCATGGGCATTTTTTGCACGGCACGTTCACCGAGGGGCTGCGGCTGGTGCCGGAAATCGAGGAAAAACTCGCCGCCTTTTCACTCCAGATCGACCCGCACCGCGAACTGGTCTTTTATTACAAAATCGCATCGCTCTATTTCGGCAGCGGCGACGCGGGCCGCGCCATCGACTATTTGCAGCGCATCATCCATTGGAAAACCGACCTGCGCGGCGACCTCCAATGTTATGCGCGGTTGCTGCACCTCATCAGCCATTATGAATTGGGAAATTTCACGATTTTGGAATCGCTCATCAAATCGACCTATCGTTTTATGGCGAAAATGGAACGTTTGAGCCGCGTCGAGACCGAGATTTTCAAGTTTTTGAGCAAGGCTTTTCAGCTCGACAGTCCGGCCAAGATCCGTGCAGCGTTTGTCGTTTTAAAGGTAAAATTGGAAAAACTGGCTCTCGATCCTTTTGAAAACCGCTCTTTTTTATACCTCGATTTCATTTCGTGGCTCGAGAGCAAGATTGCGGGCGAGGCGGTGCAGGCAATCATCCGGCAGAAGTTCGAGGGCTCGGTGCGGTAAATTTTTATGGAGATACCGTTGTCTATGTTGTTTAATAACACGCCGCTGTCGGTCAGGCCGAAAACCCAGGGTCCAATTTTTTCGCCTGCGTTTTCAAAGCAGAAAGCTTTTTTTCGAGTTCGAGCAGGTCGGGGTTGTGGTCGAACTCGCCCGGGAACTGCACCCGGAACTCGTGCATGACGAGCGATCGGAGCAGCGGCCGCTCCCGGAATTCGTCCATCGCCACCTCGTCCGTGATACCAAAACTGCCGGAAAACTTCCTTTTCACCTGCCCGATGACCAATTCCGTGGCCTGTCCGTCTGCCGCCACGATGCCCCGGACGATGTCGCGCTTGATGGCCTCCGCTTCCTCAAAAATATCCTCTACCTGTATTTTCAGCCCGGCCAGTTTGGTGGCTTTTTCGGCTTCGGCGACGGTTTTGCGCGCCCGTTGGCGGTTTTTTTCGGCGAGTCCATGCCCCGCTTTTCCGCGCAAAATGGTGGGCAGGTAGGCGTAGATGTTCTTGACCGTCCCTTGCCTTTGGGCATATATTAGCGCGTCCAAAATGGCCTCCATGTCCTGCCCCACCCCATTTACATAGTCCAAAATGAAGGTTTCAGAGGCTGTTTTGTCAAAAAACCGGAACAACCGGAGGATTTCCCGCTGTCTTTCATCGAGCAATGAGTCGCCGAAACCGCCCCCTAAATTTGTCGGGGCTTCTTTTCTGTTGCCCCCTAAATCTGTCTTGATGTTCTCATTAAAAACGGGTGAATCGCCCTCTCCTACCCTGTTTTCGGATTGATTTTCGGATAAACCCGCGGCTAAATCTGTTAGTGCTGCTTTGTTTGGGGGCGTTTTCGCGCTTTTTTCGGCTGGTTCTTTGCCCCCTAAATATGTCTGTATTCCAGCCCCCCCCTCCCCTAAATTTGTCCGGGTAGTGGCTACTTTGCCCCCTAATTTTGTCTTGATTTCATTCCCATCTTCGTCCAAAATGACCGCAGGGGCGCGTTTTGCGCGTTTTTCCTCGACCAAACGGGCCATCCGCACCTTTTGGTCGGGGTTGTCCTTGATGTAAAAAACGATGCGGACGACCGGGCTTTTGCTGTTCCTCGGGAACTGCCGCACCTCGTCGTAGGTGAAAAAGATGTCGTTTTTCTCCTGAATTTCCGTTCGGGCGCGCTCCAGCACCCTTTTTTTGAAGTCCGGGAATTGCTTGTAATCGGTCGGGCTGAGCTCAAGGATGTTTTTTAGCTCGTCCAGCCCTATTTCGAGCTTGCCAAAACGCTTATAGGATTTGAGCAACAGGTAAAGTTTGACGGAATAGGTGCTTTTCAGGACCCGCGTGTTGAGGATATGATAGCTGAAAAAATCGCCCTTTGCGATTTCGAGGTAATAAGGCTTCAACATGCTCGATATCTCGATGTCGATGCTCCCCCGCCCGTCCTTGTCGATGCGGAAACGGGCCCCGGCGAGCAGGTTGACGGCCAAATAGTTGATGCCCTCCTCGTTGTCGCCCTCCGGTATTCTGAGGTGTTTTTTGGTCATTTCCTCTATTTCCTCCACATAATATTTGACGCGCTTGGTCTCCACGCCTATTTTGTTGAGCAAATCCCCGACGTTGATGGTCATGAAATTTTCCGTCGGCCTCGTTTTCAGGTAGGCAATGATCTCGAACAGGATCTTCGACTGTACGAGCGAAAGGCCGAATTTTGCCCGCGCCACCGGGTTGCGCAGCACCACCAGTTCAGGGTTGTCGAAGGGTACGATTTGCCGGGGAAGGTTGTTTTCCATGATCAAGTTTTGATGTGGGAAAGGACGGCATAAATGTCCGGATTATCCCCTAAACTTGTCTTTTTTCTGCCCTAAAAATGTCTTGATGCTACCCTACTTCTGTCTGTTTTATCCCCTAAATTTGTCTGAATACTCCCCTAAAAATGTCTTGATATACCTTCATAAAACATTGAAAATCAATTAGTTGGACACTCCCCAAACTATTTAAAATTAAATAAACTAAATTAAACACACAAAACCAACTGGTTTGTGTGTGCGCTTTTTTTTATTTTGCTTCCTTTTTTAACTCGCGCTCCACCAAATTTCTGATAAAAGCCTTCATGTCGGTCTGTTGCCGGGTGACTTTTGCCTTCAATTCAATGATGGTGCTTTCCAACAAATCGACCGAAACGCGGATGGTGCGCTCGGGTTCGGGCGGTTTTGGTTTCCGGCCCCGGGGCGCGGGCGGCGCAGACGCGGCCTTTTGTGCGGTCACCGGTGACGGCGCGGGCGTTTCTGGCTTGGCCGGGGCGCTTTTTTCGGGTTTGTGATGGACCTCGCGGGTCATTTCCTCGATTTCCTCGGCAGAAATTTTTGGGGATTTAACCGTGTTCAAGAAGGTGTCAAAATTCTTTTTGGCCATGATTGTGGTGTTTTTTGGTAATTATTGAATTATGGAAGCGTATAATTAAACAATTACGAAATTCATTTTTTCAACAGTTCAAGGGCTTCTTGTACGATGTTCTCGACTTCTGCGATTGCCTTTCGGTCGGTGAGTTCACAGACGCTATGGCCCGTCAAATTGGCCTCCCGGTAAGCCACCCGGTGAGCCAGTTTGGTGCTGAAAATATGCACCCCCAATTGTTCGATAGCCTGGTGGATGGTGCGGTTGACGATGGTCTTCGCGTCGTAATTGTTCATCACGATGCCCAGCTCGGCGGTCTCGATGCCGCGCCTTTTTTGGATGGCGCGGGTGTCGTTGTACCGTACGAGGAATTTTTGGAGCGCCCCAAAATCGTTGCCGCTCGGCATGACGGGGACGATCACGAGGTCGGCGATGAGGACGATCTTGGTCGTGATCTCGCTCAAAGCGGGCGAGCCGTCGATGATGACAAACTCGTAATTGTCGGCCTCCTCGGAGGCTTTTGCCGCCAAACTTTTTTCGTCGAAAAGAAAAACAGGTATCTGTTGGAGGTCGGTCTGGGCACGCCTTTCGTTCCATTCGAGGGTGCTTTGTTGCTCGGTATCGGTGTCCACGATGCAGACCGAACGGCCCAATTTGGCCAGACAAACGGCGAGGTTTTGGCTCATGGTGCTCTTCCCTACCCCACCCTTCAAGTTTGCAACTGCGATAATTGCCATGGTTTTGGATTGTTTTTGAAAAAAATGACGTTTTTCGATTCCAAGGGCAAAAATAGAAGTGTTTGCTTAAAAAAGTGTTCACTTCTATAATTATTTAAAATTATGCTTAAAAAATCATTTGCTTAAAAAAGTGTTTAAGTTTAAGCGTTAAAACTTTAATAATTATACGCTTCTATAATTACTTAATTCATTTTTTGTTCAAAAAGACGAAACAGGGTGGGGCGGCCAGCTTGAACACGCGCTGTTTTTCAAAATATTTGGATGGAAATGAGACATTTAAGCCCCATAATTGCGCCCATATTTTCAAAACACGCGAATCCATTTCGAAACTTGGGAGCGCACCACAGCCCGGATTTTAAAGTCGAACTGAAAAAACAAATGGACAGTCAAACCATAAAAAATCACTTCAAAGCGCAGTTCGCCGCCGAGCCGCAATTGCTCGTCCGCGCCCCGGGCCGCATCAATTTGATCGGCGAGCACACCGATTACAACGCAGGTTTCGTGCTGCCCGCGGCCATCGACAAGGCCATCTGGCTGGCGGCAAGCCCACGGACGGACGGGCGTTTTGCCTTTTTTGCCGCCGATCTCGGCGAGCTTTTCCAGTCGGAAAACGCGGCGCCGGTTTTTCAAAAGGATAAAACATGGGCCAATTACCTCCTCGGCGTGGTCAGCGAGGCACGGCGCGATGGGCTGAAAATCGGCGGCCTCAACGTGGCGTTCGGCGGCGATGTGCCGCCCGGCGCGGGGCTTTCGTCTTCGGCGGCACTCGAGAGCGGGATGATGTTCGTTTTGAACGAAATTTTCAATTTGGGCCTCTCAAAAATGGATATTGTGCGGCTCGCGCAACGCGGCGAAAACCATTTTGTGGGCATGAAATGCGGCATCATGGACATGTTCGCCTCGGTCATGGGGCGCGAAAACCACGTCGTCCGGCTCGATTGCCGCAGCCTCGAATTTGAGTATTTCCCTTTTGATGCCCCCCACTGCTCGCTCCTCCTTTTGGACAGCGGCGTGAAGCACCAACTCGTTGATTCTGAATACAATACGCGTCGCGAGGAGTGCGAAAAAGGGGTCGAAATATTGAAAAAACTGGCCCCTAAAATTGAGTCCCTGCGCGATGTCGCGCCCAATTTCTTGGCGGAAAACCGCGCCCTTTTCCCGAAAAAAATATTTGACCGCTGCCAATTTGTGGTCGAGGAGATTGCCCGCGTCGAGGCGGCCTGCGTGGCCCTGCAAAATGGCGACCTCGAAAAAATGGGCCGGTTGATGTTCAAGGGCCACGACGGACTGAACCTGAAATACGAGGTCTGCGTCGCGGAAACGAATTTTTTGGTCGAACAGGCACGCGGGCGAATTTTTGGCGCGCGCCAAATGGGCGGCGGCTTCGGCGGCTGCACGCTCAACTTGTTGAAAACCAACGAGATAGACCTGTTCATTGAAGAAGTTTCGGCGGCCTATCGCCGGGTTTTTGGACTGGAATTGAAGGCATACCCGGTCAGTTTGACGGGTGGGGTGGGGTGCGTGGAGGTTTAAATTGTCCTTTGGCCATTCCCCAGCGGTCAGTCGCCAACCGTAAATTCGTGCGTGACCGCCGCCGTTTTTCGGAGCATCGCCGCGACGCTGCAATATTTTTCGACCGAAAGCCGGACGGCCTCGGCGGCCTTTTCGGGCTTTATTTTTCCGGAAAAATGGAAGGTCAAATGGATGGCCGTGAAGACCGCAGGCAATTCGCCCGCCGCCCGTTCGCCGCGTACGGACACTTTCAGGTCTTCGAGCGGTTGCCGCATTTTTTTCAAAATGGACACAACATCCATCGCGCTGCACGACGCGAGCGACATCAGCAAAAGTTCCATCGGGCGCGCGCCGAGGCCCTCGCCGCCAATTTCGGGGCTGCCCTCGACGGTGACGGTGTTGCCCGCAGCGTTCGATGCCTCGAAGCGGACGGCCTGATTGGTGCGGCGGAGCGTGATTTCCATGTCTAAAAATGGTTTGAGCGGTGAAGGTCCGTATTTTTTTGGCAATCCGTGAAATTAGAAAACAACCAATTTAACCGACCATCGTGTCATTTTTTTTAACATAGTGGCCTTTTTAGTTGAAGACTGTTCTGTTTTCCAATAATATTTAGAACAAACTGGCCAATGAATAGGGTAGGGTAGACCATTTCCCGATTTTAGGGCCATTTTCCATTTTTTAAAAACAGCATAAAATTTTGGGCGGCATGGTCCCGTCCGGGCGATGGTTCGGCCAGATTTGCCCTGCGAAAAATGATTCATCGAAGATTGTTTTAATCAAAAAAGGATAGCCTGAAATTTCCTCTGTCCGCCAAATGAAATCTACCTTTGTCGTAGTTCCTGCCAAATATTAGCCCACCAAGGGGCATTCCATTTCCAAATTTTTACCGAAAGATACCGCCCGCCGGAGCGTGGGCGAGCACCCGCTTTTTCACTAAAACACCCAGTTTTATGGCAAAAATCACACTCAAACAGGCCGTGCCGTTCACTTTGTTGGCCGTCGTTGCCCTGATCTCCATTTTCGCGCCGCCGCTCGCCAATTTCGCCGATCCGGAGGGCAAGTACAGCCCCGCCGATATCGCGTGGGTGCTCGTGGCGACCGCGCTCGTCTTTTTGATGACGCCCGGCCTCGCCTTTTTTTACGGCGGCATGGTCCACCGGAAGAACGTTATTTCGACCATGATCAAAAGCGTCGTCGCGGCAGGCGTGGTCAGCGTTTTGTGGATTGCGGTCGGTTTCAGCCTCGCTTTTGGGGACTCGGTTGGCGGTTTTATCGGTGACCCGACGACGTTTTTGTTCTTTAAAAATGTCGCATCAGGTGCGCCGTGGCCCCTTGCGCCGACGATCCCGCTGACGCTTTTCGCGTTTTTCCAGCTCATGTTCGCCATCATCACGCCGGGCCTCGTGGTCGGGGCGGTGGCCGAGCGGATCCGGTTCACGTCGTATATTTTGTTCATCGTATTGTTCAGCCTGTTGGTTTATGCGCCGCTTGCGCACTGGGCCTGGCACCCGGACGGCTTCCTTTTCAAATGGGGCGTGCTCGATTTTGCGGGCGGAACGGTCGTCCATATTTCGGCGGGCTGCGCCGCTTTGATGGGCGCAATTGTGCTGAAACGCCGCCTCGCGCACCTCAAAAAAGAGGATATCCCGCCCGCGAACGTCCCCTACGTCCTCATCGGGACAGGGCTTTTGTGGTTCGGCTGGTTCGGTTTCAACGCCGGTTCCGCGCTCGGCGCGAACTCGCTGGCGGTCTCGGCCTTCGCGACGACGAACACCGCAGCCGCCGGGGCCGGCCTCTCGTGGATGTTTTTTGATGTTTTAAAAGGGAAAAAACCGTCCGTCCTCGGTTTTTGCATCGGCGCGGTGGTCGGCCTCGTGGCGATCACGCCGGGCGCGGGCTTCGTGACGATACCGCAGTCCATATTCATTGGTGTTTTTTCGGCGATCGTCTCGAACGTGGCGGTTTTTTTAAAATCAAAATCGTCGCTCGACGACACGCTCGATGTCTTCCCCTGCCACGGGGTCGGCGGCATGGTCGGGATGATATTGACGGGCGTTTTTGCGACAAAAGCGGTGAACGCCGCGGGTGCGGACGGCCTTTTTTACGGGAATGCGACCTTCTTTTTGACCCAATTGAAAGGCTTGGCGGTCGTCGTGGCGTACAGTTCGGCGGCCTCGTTCGGCATTTTCAAGCTCATCAACCTCGTCGAACCGATCCGCGTAAGCGAGGAAGATGAGGAACTGGGCCTCGACGCTTCGCAGCACGACGAAAACTATGTGCAGGGCACGCTCCTGGTCCCGCAATCGAACGGGAAGCTGAAGGAAGTCCCTGTTGAATATTGAGGAATTGAGGATTGACCAATTCCTCAATTCCTCAATTAACCAGTTCCTCATCAAAAAAAAAGGGCCCGGCTTTATCCGGTCTTTTGCAGAAGACCGCGCCGTGCCCCATCATTTCACACTAATAAAATGATTGGCAATGGTAAAGAAAATCGGCTTTACGGCCCTCTTTATGGGCCGTCTGTTCACCTGTTTTTCACAAACAGCGCAGGGCGACACCGTCCCGACCAACCCAAAACCCGTTTTCACCGCCTCGGCGGACGTCTATTTTAGGCACAGTTTGGAGGGCGGCGCGGCGAACAACAAAACGAGTTTCACCAATTCCGACAACTCCTTCGAGCTGGGCATGGCCTCTGTAAAAATGGAGCATTCGCGCCGCTCGATGGGCATGACCGCCGACATCGGTTTTGGCCGCCGCGCGGAGGAGTTTTCGTACGCGGACGACCAGACACGGTTCATCATCAAACAGCTTTTTTTGAACTATTCGTTCAAAAACGGCATCAAACTCACCGCCGGGAGCTGGGCCACACACGTCGGGTACGAACTCGTGGACGCATATTCGAACCGGAACTATTCGATGTCGTACCTTTTTTCATACGGCCCGTTTTTCCACACGGGGCTGAAAGCGGAGAAAAGTTTTGGCAAAACCGGCCTCATGCTCGGCATCGCCAACCCGACCGACCTGAAATCCGCGACCGGTTTTGGCGGCAGCAAATACGCCATCGGCCAGATAAGCACGGCCACGGACGACGGCAAAACCAAGATCTGGCTCAATTTTCAGGGCGGAAAATCGTCCGATTCGACCCGCGTGGGCCAATTGGATGCCGTCGTGACGACCGCCATCGGGTCGAAGTTCAACCTCGGCCTGAACGGTTCGACGTTCGTTTTCCAATCAAGATCGGGCGCGGAAAACGGTTTCGGCGACGCCAAAAACTGGTGGGCTGCCGCCGCCTATCTCAACGCCGACCCGTTCGCGTGGCTCGGCCTGACGCTCCGGACGGAATATTTCAGCGACCGCGACCAGCTCAACGTGTTCGGTGCGCAACCCTCCGGCGGCGGCGTTTTTGCCAACACGCTCTCGGCTAATTTCAAAAAAGAAAGCCTCACGGTCATCCCCGAAATACGTTTTGAAAAAGCCTCGGACCCGCTGTTTTTTGACGGCGACGGGGCGGCAACGGACGCGAGTTTCAGCTTTTTGCTGGCAGCTTTCTATAAATTTTAACGGAATTGTCTACCAATTGGGAGGCTGCACGTCAGAAAAGGGCGGCCACAAGGGCCGCCCCTACATTTTC